>CAYLJT010000770.1:0-4097 GCA_964383995.1 uncultured Polyangiaceae bacterium | reverse complement strand
TGGGCGGTCACCAGCGGATCGCCGTAGGTGTCGTTGTCAAGGTCGCGGTAGAAGGTAGACAAGACGCCGTTGTCCGAGACACCGTTGCAGTCGTTGTCGAGGCCGTCGCACACCTCCGCGGTCGGCACGTTGGTCGCGTTGCACACGATGGCGCCGAGGCTGCACGCGCTGGTGCCCGTCGCGCAGTTGCCGAGGAGCCCGGTCGCGCAAGCCGCGCCGCCTCCGGGGTTGCCCTCGTCCGAGCTACCGTCGCAGTCGTTGTCGAGGCCGTCGCACACCTCTGCGGTCGCCTGCGTGGTTTGGACACAAGCCAACGCGCCGAGCTGACACGCGGTCGTGCCCACGGAACAGACGCCAGCGAGGCCGGTGTTGCACGGTTGTCCACCCTCCGGGTTGCCGCTGTCCACGTTGCCGTCGCAGTCGTTGTCGACGCCGTCGCAAATCTCGCTGACCGGAGTGACCTCGCCGACGCACAAATCCCACACGCCCGCCACGCACGTCTGGACACCCGCCTGACAGGCGCCCACACCCATGGTCGAGCCCGCGCCGGTGTAGCAGCTCTGGGTCGTGCCATCGACGCAGTTGCAGCCTTCGTCCACCGTGCCGTCGCAGTCTTCGTCCATCATGCCGTCGCACACCTCGCTCGCGGGCAGGCCCGGCGAGCACGAGGCAGGGGCGCCGTTTTGGCAATACGCCACCGTCACCTGGCAGCTACCCACGCCGCAGGTCACCGTGCCGAGGCCGTCGTCGATCGTGCCGTTGCAGTCGTCGTCGATCCCGTTGCAGGTCTCCGGAATCGTGCACGCTCCGCCGCAGTCCGTTCCGGTCTCGTTGCCGTTCTGGACACCGTCGTTGCAGGTGGGTGCCTGACACAAACCGCCGAGGCACACGCTGGTGCTGCAGTCGGCCGCGGTCAGGCAGCCTTGTCCGATGTCACAGGCTCCGCACGACAAGCCGCCGCAGTCCACAGCGGTCTCGTTGCCATTCTGCACGCCGTCGTTGCAGGCCGGGGTCTGGCAGATGCCGCCTGTACAGACGCCGCTCGCACAGTCGGACGCCGTCGCGCAGCCCACGCCGGGCGCGCAAGGTCCGCACGGACCACCGCAATCCGGGCCCGTTTCGCCGCCATTCGTCACGCCGTCGCTGCACGTCGGGCAACCCTCGTCCGTAGCGCCGTCGCAGTCGTCATCCACGCCGTTGCAGGCTTCGGCGTGGGGGCCCGCGTCTCCGATGCAGGCCAAGCCGCCCGTGACACAGGCGACCGTTCCAGGTCCACAAGCCCCGGCCTGACCCGTGCCGCACAGGGCACCGCCGCCCGGGTTGCCCTCGTCGACGACGCCGTTGCAGTCGTCGTCCAGATCGTTGCAAACCTCCGCGGAGGGCGCCGTGGTTGCCTGACAGCTTACCTGCCCACCGGAGCACACCGTGATGCCCGCCGCGCACACACCGTTGAGCCCGGTGCTGCAGGCGACGCCCACCACCGACGCGCCCGTACAGACGCCGCTCGCGCACGCGTCGAGCTGCGTACAAGCGTCCGCGTCATCGCAGGCAGTGCCGTCGGCGGCCAGCGGGTTGGAGCAGACGCCCGTCACCGGGTCGCAGGCGCCCGCCGCATGGCAAGCGTCGAGGGCGCCACAAACGACCGCGCCGCTACCCACACACGCGCCCGCCAGGCAGGCGTCTACCAAGGTGCAGGCATTGCCGTCGTTGCAGGCGGTGCCATCGGCCGCCGTGGGGTTGGAGCAAAGACCCGTGGCCGGATCGCAGATGCCGGCGGTGTGGCAAGCATCAAGGGCTGTACAGACGACGCCCGCGCAGGCGCTGGCGCAGGGGCTGCAATTTCCGCCGCAGTCGACCCCCGTCTCCTGACCATTCTGGATGCCATCCGAGCACGTGGAAGGTGCGTAGCAAACAGCCAATTTCGGCCGCAGAGCCACGGGTCCGGCCTCCCCGGCCGCGAAGCTCGCGCGCGCGCCCCCTTGCAGATCGAGCAAGAAGCCGTTGTTGACCCCCGACGACAGCCAGGTCTGCGCTTCGGAGGTAAGATCCAAGGTCGTCGCCGAGCTGTTGGGCACGGCCGCCGTATTGATGCTCGCGAAGGGAGAAGGGTTGTAGGCGCCGCCAAGGGAAGAGTAGGTCACCGTCGACTCGTTCCAAGCCGCGTTGACGTCATGGAGGGTGACCAGGCCACCTCCCAGGCTGGAGTTTTTGTACAGGGTCAGGGTGGCCTGGGTGATGGTAGCTGTCGGTGGGATCGCCCCCAAATCGAAGCGCACCAGGCCCTGCATCGTGGAGGTGCCCACCGAGCCGACCTGGGTCAGAAGCGCACTCCCGAAGTTGGCCGCGGCCCGCGTCGGATCCAGCGGATCCATCGCGATCGTTGCGTCGGTCAGGCCGCCACCGCCTGGATTCCGCGTGATGGTAAGGCAGGTGACCCCCTGCTCCACCGAGCCCACGGGCTCTTCGGTCTCCGTGCTCTCGCTTGGCGAGTCGCCAATTCCTGCGCAGGAGAAGCCGACCGCTCCCAGCACCAGCGGCGCGAGCCACCAAAGTGTGCGCCTCGTCGTCCGGGAGGTCGGGGAGGAGGAGTCGTTCAAGGAAGGTCGGACAGGGCTCGTGCGCTTCATGCGGCTCCGCGGCGCCGAAGGTGGGTTTTGTCCCAGTGCGCCAACCTCTGAATAGGCACCGGCCCTCTTTCCGCGTCAATCGAGCCCCGGTGGGGATGGCGTCGATTTTAGGCACAAACGTTCGCTTTCTTTCGTTTCGGACGTCGCCTGCGCACGCTGTGCGTGCCAGGGTCCCTCCGTGCTTCTGCCCTCGTCCCGCGACCTTACCTACATCGGGATCTTCAGCGCCGCCCTCGGTCTATTGACGTTCTACGTGTGGAGCCGCTTCGTGCGCGCGCCGCGTCTCGGACCGCGCCCTCGCCGCGTGATCAGCCGCGCCTTCCTCGTGCTCACCCTCTTGACCCCCGTCGCGCTCTTGCTCGTCTTCGTGCTCGATCGCGAGTGGGGGCGCATTCCGGCCTTCTATGCCTACGGCTGGGCGGGCCTCGTGATCGTCTGGATGTTTCTGACCCTGGCGTCCGAGACGATTCGCCTGGTGGTCCGCGGGGCGCTCTTGGCAGGCGCGCCGATCAACGAGGAACGCCGGTCGTTCCTCGCGCGGTCCTTGGCCTTGCTGGTCGCGAGCGCGGGGCTTGCGCTGTTTGGCGGCGGCATCGCCGAGGCCCTCGGGGCCTTGCGCGTGGAGCGGGTGCCCGTTCGTCTGCGTCGCTTCCCGAAGGCCCTCTCGGGTCTGCGCATCGCACAAATCTCTGACCTGCATGTGGGCCCGACCCTGGGTCGTGCCTGGCTCGAAGGCGTGGTGGCCGAGGTCAACGCGACCGAGCCCGACATCGTGGCCATCACCGGCGATCTGGTGGACGGCAGCGTGGACAGGCTGCGCGACGACATCGCGCCGCTCGCGAATTTGCGCGCCAAGTTCGGCGTTTTCTTCGTCACCGGCAACCACGAATATTACTCCGGCGCCGACGCCTGGATCGAAGAGCTGGGGCGGCTCAATGTCCGCGTGCTGCGCAACGAGCGCGTGTCGGTGGGCGAGGGGGACGACAGCTTCGACCTTGCCGGTGTCGATGATTGGAGCTCAAACCGTTATTTGGAGCATCATCGCCCCGATCTCGACGCCGCCCTCGCGGGATGGGACCGCGAACGCCCCCTCGTGCTCCTGGCGCATCAGCCCAAACAGGCCATTTCGGCGGCCGAAAAGGGCGTCTCCTTGGTGTTGTCGGGGCACACCCACGGCGGACAAATCTTCCCATGGGGCTTCTTCGTCGGCCTCGATCAACCGTTCGTGGTGGGCCTCGCGCGGGAGCGCGACACCTGGGTGTTCGTGACGCGCGGCGCGGGCTACTGGGGTCCCCCCGTGCGCATTGGCTCGGCCCCCGAGGTGGCCTTGCTAGAGCTTTACCCCGAGGTCTGAACGAAGCTCATTCGCGGCAGCCACCGACGCTCGACAGGGTCAGATCGGTGAGACCCGCCAGCACGGCGACGGGCAGCGGATGGTAGGGGGGTCGCGGTGTGATGGGCTTTTCGACG
>CAYLJT010000769.1:0-4103 GCA_964383995.1 uncultured Polyangiaceae bacterium | reverse complement strand
CATGGTGCCTATTCGGCGTCGCCGCCCGAGGCTTCGTTGGGCGGCTGAAGCTCACGAACGATGTAGTCGGCGCAGGAGCGGTTGGGTAAGGGCGAGAGGTCTTTGCACAGCAGGTGCGCGCAGGGCGCATAGCGGGAGTCGGGGAGCTTGTCGACCAGCCGCTCCGCCGCCCCACAGGCACCCTTTAGGTCTCCATCTGCGCGGGCCAAGAGCGCCTGTTGGTACAAGGCATCATCGCGCAGCACGGAGTCGGGAAAATCGTCGAAGAGGCGCTGAAATTCCCGACGCGCAGCGGCGTGATCGTGGAGGTCATCGCGGTAGATCTCGGCGATTAGCATCTGCCCCGGGGGAAAGCGCTGCCGCGTGTAACTGCCATTCATACTGGAGCGCTCGCGCGGCGCGAGCATACGGCGGAGATCGTCAATCGCCTGCGCGGGGCGGCCAAGCTCTCTGTCGATCTCGGCCGCGTGCCACCAGGCGTCGTCCGTCAGTCCGCCAAAAGGATGGGGGTGAGCCTCGGCCGCCGCCACGAACTGCGCGCGTGCCTCCTCGTTTCTACCCGCCGCTCGGAGCGCCAGTCCAAGCTCATAGACCACCACCTCATCGAGCTCGGTCGCGGCGAAGCGCGCCTGAACGGAGGCGAGCCAGGTAATGCGCGCACCGAGCCCCCCGCGCTCTTCTTCCCGATCCGCAAGCTCCTTGAGCGCGCGATCGGCGTTGCCGTGGTTCGGGAATTTCTGGAGGGCCTCCCACAGAGCCTTATAGCCCTTCTCGGCGTCGCCGTGGGCGATCTCGAAGTAGGCCAATGCAAACAGCGCCCGACCCGTGCGCGGACCATCGGGCGACTGCGCCACAATACGCTCATAGGCCGCCTTGGCGCCGGCCAGGTCCCCCGCGTCCTCCTTGGCGCGCGCCACGCTGAACCAGGCGTCGTCGCGGTCTTTCAAGCGTTCGGCCGCGTCCGCCGCTCGTTCGTAAGCGGCCGCAGCCTCGGCGTAGCGCCCCGCGGTGCGCGCCCGTTGCCCCTCCGCCAGGGCCTTGTGGTAGGCCTCGGGCATTTCGGGGGCGCAGCCAAGGAGGCCCCCAAGCAGCGCGAGAAACACCGGAAAAACAAGGGTCGTTCGCGTCACGAAAGGGTCCCCGCCAGCACCTCGGCCAGCACCCGCCCAGCGGGGGCCACGTCGTCGGGAGAGACATCCATGTGCAACACGGCCCGCACAAGATGCCGTCCCATGGTGGAAAGCAAGACTCCTCGCGCGGCCGCTTTGGCGACCACGCGCTCGGCGGCGATATGCGGAGTCTCGACAAGCACCATGTTCGTCTCGGGGGCCACGACGCCGGGAATCGCCGCGAGCTCCGCCGCAAAGGTCTTGGCTGCCGCGTGGTCGTCGGCGAGGCGCGCCCGGTGGTGGCGAAGGGCAAACAGCGCCCCCGCCGCGATGATCCCGGCCTGGCGTGTGCCGCCCCCGAGCATCTTGCGCAGGCGAATTGCCCGTTCGATGAGCGCCTTGGGCCCCACCAGGGCCGACCCGATCGGGGCCCCGAGCCCTTTGGAGAAACAGACGCTCACCGTATCGAAGGGCGCGACCAGGGTTGTCTCGGACAAACCCGAAGCCACCGCCGCATTCCAGAGCCGAGCCCCGTCGAGGTGCAGCGCAAGACCTCGTGTGCGGGCGTAGGCCGCGACCTCTTCGATAAGCGCTTGTGGAAACACGCGTCCACCGCTGCGATTGTGCGTGTTCTCGACGGCCACCAGGCTGGGCCGAGCGGTGTGCCAATCGTCGTCGGGCTTGGCCGCGGCTTCCACGTCGGCCGCGGAGAAGAAGCCTCCCCTGCCAGCAAACGTCATCTGGACACCGCTCCAAGCCGCGGCCGCCCCCGACTCGTCACCCTCCATGTGCGCCCCCTGCCCCACGATGACCTCGTCACCTCGGCGCGTGTGGAGCAGTAGAGCAAGCTGGTTGCTCATGGTGCCACTGGGCACGAACAGCGCGGCTTCCTTGCCGAGCAGCGCAGCCGTCTCGGCTTCCAAGGCGTGGACCGTGGGGTCTTCGCCCCAAACATCGTCGCCCACCTCGGCAAAGGCCATGGCTTCGCGCATGGCGCGGCTGGGGCGGGTCATGGTGTCCGAGCGGAGATCGACGGTTTTCATGCGGGTTGGGAGCCTATCAGAGGTTTCGCGAGCACAAAAGCCGGCGCTGGCCGAGGCCCGGACAAAGGACGTGGCACAAAACTCAAGGAAATGAAATTGTTGGCCCGAGAAGTGTTTGCACTTGCGAGCGAGCTTCACATTGAGCGACCATCAAGACTTGGGCGTGGCGACGACGAGGGCAAGGCCGAGAGATGACTGAGATCAGGGTGGGTGACGTGCTCGTGGACCGCTACCGCGTCGAGAGGCTCCTCGGCGCAGGTGGCATGGGCATGGTGCTTGCGGCGCGGCACATTCTTCTGGACGAGCTGTACGCCATCAAGATTGTTCGCCCCGAGCTGGCCCACGACGAGGAAATCGTGCGGCGTTTTCTGCAAGAGGCCCAGAGCTGCGTCCGACTCAAGAGTCCCCATGTGGCCAAGGTCACCGACGTCCATCGGCTCCCAGAGGGCGAGCCGTTCATGGTCATGGAGTACCTGACGGGGCAGGATTTGGGAGAGCTGCTCAAGAAGACGGGCCGTCTACCCATCTTGGACGCGGTCAATTACGTCGTCCAAGCCTGCGACGCCATCGGCGAGGCCCACGCGATTGGCATTCTTCACCGGGACCTGAAGCCGGCCAACCTGTTTCTCACCCAAGATCGGTACGGCGCGCCGCTGATCAAGGTGCTCGACTTCGGCATTTCCAAGGTGCTCGACCGAGACGACGACGAAGAGCTGACTCGGACAACGGTAGCCATGGGCACGCCGCCCTACATGCCCCCCGAGCAGTTCATCAACGCCAGGCACGTGACGGCGCGCTCGGACATTTGGTCGCTAGGCTGCGTGCTCTACCGAATCCTAACCAACGAGCTTCCCTTTCGCAAAGACGAAAACACATCCATCGAAGAGGTCGTCAAGAGCCGGGAACCCAAGCCCCCGCGCGAGCTGCGTCCGGAAATTCCCGAGGCGCTGGAGGCGGTGATCCTCAGGTGTTTGCGTAAGAAGAAAGACGAGCGTTTTGCGACGGCAAGCGCCCTTGCGGATGCGTTGTGTGAAGCGGTGGGTCTTCCCTTGCCGACCTCTGGGCCCGCGCCGACACCGCGACCGAAATCCGATCCTCCGCCGCCTCCGCCGCCTCCGCCGCCGATCGGCCGCAACGAGACGAGCACCGTTCCAGAGGGCGGAGAGGCTGTCAAGAAGCCGGTCGATTCGACCGTCAAGGGTATCCACGACCAGACGGAGAACGAGGCTGCCGCGAATACGGCAAGTGGCTCGATCCAGGTCGAGATAACCACCCACAGCGGGCTCTCGACCGGCGGGGGAGCTCAGCGCGAGCACACCGAGGGAGTGACCCCGTCTCCGCGGCCAAAGCGAGACCTGCGTGCGCTGGTCGGCGGCGTCGTCTTTTTGGCCGCGAGCGGCTTTGCGATCGCCTGGTTCATGCGACCTGCCCGTCCGGACGAGGTGCTCATCCCCATACCATCCGCCGCCGTCCTACCCCCAACAGGCGCCCCATCCTCGTCGGTGGTGCCCACTCCCCCAGCACCCAGCGCAGCCCCTTCAATAGCCACGCCCTCGCCCAGCGCCGTTCCTCCGGCAACCACACCACGCCCCCCACCAACACCGCCACCCACAGGTCCAAGGCCCTCCGCCACGGTCCAGGCGCAGCCTGCGCATTGCAATCCGCAAAAAGAATTCTGCCCCCCCTAGACACCTATCCCGTCCAGGCATTCTTATGAGCACAAAGTTTTTCGCATCGTTCCTACCTGTCGTGATCTCTGTCAGCCTCTTCGCGGGCTTGGCGGCCGCCGAGCCCTGCTCGGCCACCCTTGCCGACACCGTGCTCAAGGAAGGCAAGGCCCTCGACGATCAAGGTCAGACCGCTCAAGCATGAGAGAAATTTCGAGTCGCTTACGATTGCAAAACCGAGTATACCTTGCCCCTCTTCATTATCTGTCAGTGTGAAGAAATTT
>CAYLJT010000768.1:0-4107 GCA_964383995.1 uncultured Polyangiaceae bacterium | reverse complement strand
GATCGTGAAAATGCGCTTCGTCGAGCGTCAACCGGTGACCACCTGGTCGCGTTTCGCCCCCGATGAGTACGGCTTCTTTGCGAACGTCAACCCGGCCGTCGATCACCCTCGCTGGACCCAGGCCAACGAACGTCGCATCGGAGAGCTGGGTCGCAGGCCCACGCTGCCGTTCAACGGCTACGCCGACGAGGTCGCCTCGCTCTACGCGGGCATGGACCTCACGAGGTTTTACTGATGGCACCGCCGCGCAAATCGGCTGCGAAGCTCGCGTGGCTCATCCCCGGTGTGGTTTGTGGGGGCCTCGTGCCGCTCGCGGTTTTGCTCGCGCGTGCGCTCAGCGGAAGCTTGGGCGCCGAGCCCGTGGCCATCGCGCTCAACCAGCTCGGCTTGCTCGCGTTCGCGTTGCTGATCGCGTCGCTCACCTGCACACCGCTCAAGATCCTGTTCGGTTGGGCGTGGCCGATCCGCATCCGAAAGACCTTAGGTCTTCTCGCGTTCACGTACGTGTCGCTGCACTTTCTCACGTACTTCGTCGTCGATCGCGGCCTCGACTTGGCGACGGCCTTCAAAGACATCACCGAGCGGCCCTTCATCGCCCTCGGCGCGACGGGCCTGTTGCTCTTGATCCCCCTCGCCATCACCTCGACGAAGCGCATGTTGCAGCGCCTCGGTGCCGTGCGTTGGCGCAAGCTCCATCGCCTCGCCTACGTCGCCGCCATCCTCGGCGCCATTCACTTCGTGTTGCGCAACAAGACGCTCACCACGGAGTCCCTCGGCTACGCGGCGTTTTTGGGCTTCTTGCTCGCGGTGCGCGTGGTGGACGCGCTCAGAACTTCTTCGACTCGTCGCCGAGGGGCTGATCTTTCCGCGGGTCGTTCTTGATCGAGCCGAGGTTCTGTTTCGCGAAGTCCTTGGCGCGCTCGAAGATCTGGCGGAATCGCTCGACGTCTTCGGGCATCCCTTCGCGGAGCCACGCGTCGGCTGCTTTGCCGACGGCGTAGGTGACCGAGACAGCCACGGGGATTTGCACGAAGGGTAGGGGCACGAGGGCGGCCAGCGTTTGGCCGACGAGCGCGCCCGCGAAGGCCATCACGAACCCCTTCACCGACGAGACCGCGAGCTCCTGGCGGTACACCTGGCCCAGGCGGTTGATCATGTAAATTTGGTTCGCCAACAGCGCGATGCTGCCGACGAGCGGCAACAGCACCACGACGCCCGCCCGCGCCGCGCCCCAACGAATCACATCTTCGGACTCTTGCTCCTGTTCACGCGTGGGGTGGATCATGGGTTCCTCTCGATGTGGGCTCATATCACGACGACCCAGCGACGCCTCCCTTGACCACGACGACCGCGGATTCGGAGGCGATCCCGGGCCTTCGTCCGGCGAAGCTCGGCGCCATCTTCGGTGTCCACGACGGCCACGATCTCGTGCGCTTCGTGCTCTTGCGCGTGCTCGGCCTCGTGCTCTTCGCGGCGTTCTTGTCGACCGCCTTGCAGCTCGGCGGCCTGATCGGGAGCCACGGCCTTTTGCCGGCGTCGCACTACCTCGCCGTGCTGCACAAGAACCTCGGTTCCGACGCGTACCGCGCAGTGCCCACGTTGTTTTGGCTCGATGTCTCGGACACGACGCTGCTGACCGCCGCGCTGCTCGGCGTCGCGCTGTCGGCGGCGGTGATGCTGGGGCTCACCAACGCGCTCGCGCAGCTCGCGCTGTGGGCGCTGTACATGTCGTTCGTGCACGTGGGCCAGGTCTTCTACGGCTACGGCTGGGAGATTCAGATCCTCGAAACGACGTTTCTCTCCGCGTTTTTGTGCCCTCTTCGCACGCTGTCGCCCTTCGTCAAAACGCCGACGCCGTTCCTCGTCGTGCTGCTCTATCGCTGGCTCATCTTTCGAATCATGCTGGGCTCGGGGCTGATCAAGCTGCGCGGTGATCCCTGCTGGCGCGCTCTCACATGCCTCGATCATCACTACGAAACGCAGCCCATTCCGAACCCGCTCTCGTGGCTCATCAACCAGGCCCCGCCCTGGTTTCATCGCATCGGTGTGCTCTTCAATCACCTCGTCGAGGTGGTGCTGCCCTGGTTCGCATTCGGTCCGCGAAGGGCCCGGCGGGTCGCCGGCGTCTTCTTCGTCGTGTTTCAAATATTGCTTATTTTAAGCGGCAATTTGTCGTTCTTGAACTGGCTCACGCTGGTGCCAGCCATCGCCTGCTTCGACGATGAGCTGCTCCGACGTTGGCTGCCGAAGCGCTGGGTCGAGCGCCTCACGGAGGGCGTTGCCGCAGAGCTCTCGGTGGCCCACCGCGGCGTCGTGATCGGCGCCTTCGTGTTGCTCGCGTTCCTCAGCATCGAGCCCGCACAGAACCTTTTGTCGTCGCGCCAAGCGATGAACAAATCCTTCGAGCCGTTCGCCTTGGTCAACACCTACGGCGCCTTCGGATCGGTCGGCGACACGCGTCACGAGGTGATCTTCGAAGGCACGAACGACGCGTCGATCAACGATCAGACCGTGTGGAAAGAGTACGAATTGCCGTGCAAACCGGGGGATTTGCTGCGTCGCCCGTGCATCGTCTCGCCCTACCACGAGCGCCTCGACTGGCAGATGTGGTTCGCCGCGCTGTCGAGCTACGACCGCGAGCCGTGGATCGTAAAGCTCGTGAACGAGCTGCTTTCGAACAACCCCGAAGTGCTCTCGCTCTTCGCCGTGAACCCGTTTCCCGATGCCCCACCGCGGGTCATTCGTGTGGCCTATTACCGCTACGAAATGACCCACTTTGGCGACGAGAGCGGGGCCTATTGGAAGCGCACTTTCGAGGGCGTTTACCTCGTGCCGCTCACGAAGGACGACCCCAAGACGCTGCGATTTCTTGCGGCGCGCGGGCTGAAATAGCGCCTTTTTTGCGACGAGTGCCGGCGATGGAGCTAGGTTTTGCGGTCCTATGTCGGTCCGCATCGCCACAACGCCCGACGAGCGTCGCGCTTGTTTTGCCATTCGCCACACGGTCTTCGTTCTCGAGCAGGGTGTCCCCGAGGACGAAGAGCTGGATGCTCACGAAGACGAAGCGACGCATTTTCTGGCCCTCGACAAGGCGGGAAAGCCCGTTGGGACCGCGCGTCTGTGGGTGACCCCGGACGGTGAAGCGAAGGCGCAACGTGTGGCGGTCCTCGAAGAAACCAGGGGCACGGGCGTCGGCGTCGCGATCATGGAGGCCCTCGAGGCCGAGGCCAAACGCAAGGGGTTTCGCGCTCTTCACCTGGCCGCGCAGGTGAGCGCGTTGAGCTTTTATGAGCGGCTCGGCTACGAGGCCGAGGGCGATCGTTTTTGGGACGCGGGCATCCTCCACCGCATGATGCACAAGCCCTTGGACAGTTGAGCTTGCCGCACGGTTACGCGGCGAGCCGCGTGCCGGCCTCGTCGAGCATCGCGAGGCATTCGTCGAGGCTGTCGCAGACATAGAGCCGCTTGCGCAGGATCGCCGCGCCCGGCAGGCCCGTGAGGTAACCCGCGAGGTGACGCCGCGTGCAGCGCACGCCGTGGGGCTCGCCGCGCTCCGCGACGTTGGCGATCAGATGGGCTTTGCAGAGCGCGATGCGCTCATCGACCGTGGGCGGAGGCAGGTGCACGCCGTGATCCAAGAGGGCGCGCGCTTCGCGGAAAATCCAGGGATGATCGATGGCCGCGCGGCCCACCATCACACCCTCGCAGCCGGTCTCGTCGAGGGCGCGTTTCGCGTCGTCCGCGCTGCGCACATCGCCGTTCACCAACACGGGGATCGACACCACCTCGCGGGCCCGCCGCGCGTAGCTCCAATCGGCGGCGCCGCTGTGCCCCATTTGCGCGGTGCGGCAGTGGATCGTGAGCGCCGAAACGCCCGCGTCTTCGAGCCTTCGCGCGAGGTCGACGATGGGCATTTCGGACTCCGGTCCGAGCCCGATGCGGGTCTTCACGGTGACCTTGCAGCTCACCGTCTTGACGATCAGCTCGGCCATCGCGACCATCGCCGCTGGGTTGCGGAGCCACCCCGCGCCGGCCCCACGCCCCGCGATTTTAGGCACCCAACAGCCGCACTTGATGTCGATGAACGCAGGCCCCGCAGCCTCGGCG
>CAYLJT010000767.1:0-4109 GCA_964383995.1 uncultured Polyangiaceae bacterium | reverse complement strand
GACATCGATGTTCTTCAGGCCCTCTCCGAGGTGGCGCGGGTGGGCGTCGCCATCAGCATTCCCCTCTGGAACGAGGCCCACGCCCGCGCGATAGAGCCCTTTGTCACGACGCCGAAGCGCCGCATGCGCACCATCGAGAGGCTGGCAAAGGCGGGTATCGATGTGGGGGTCAACATCGCTCCTTTGATTCCAGGGCTCGGTGAGGTCGATATCCCCAAGATCCTGCGCGCCGCCAAGGACGCCGGGGCGACCAGCGCGGCGTGCTTTCTGTTGCGACTGCCGGGCCCGGTTCAAGGCATCTTCGAAAAGCGCCTGCGCGAAGCGCTGCCCGAGAAGGCCGACAAGGTGTTGTCCCGTATTCGCGATACGCGTGGTGGTCGCCTCAACGACGCCGCGTTCGGCGTGCGTCAGACCGGTGAGGGCGAGTACGCCCAGCAAATAGGCGCCTTGTTCGAGGCGAGCGCGCGCAAAGTGGGTATCGAGGTGGGCCGAAATGGCTTTGAGGAAGAGACAACCACCTTCGCGCGACCGCCCAAGTCGAAGCGGCAGCTCACGTTGTTCTGAGCTATTTTCGGCGCGCCGCCGGCGGAGCGTAGGGCTTAGTTGAGCGCCTTGGAGGGGCCGCCCCGGAGCTCGAAGGCGCCGCGCTCTTTGGCGGCGGTCAACACGCGCAGACCGGCGCGATAGCCGCGCAAAACCAGGGAACGCGAGGCAAGGGTGTTGGCGTAGCCGAGCTCGCCGACGTCGGGGGCGATGTCCAGAAACACGACGTCGGGATAGAGCTTGGTCATCAGCTCGACGCCCCTGCGCTCTTTTTCGCTCAGCAGGACGCTCATCGACTGACGCATCACGCGGTGGGCGCCGAGGCGCGCCAAAGAGGTCTTTTCGGGATCGCGCTCTTCGGGCTTGTAGATGTTGGACACAATGACCACCTCAGCCCCCGCCGCCACGGCCAAGTCGGCCGAGAGCGTGCGCGCTATTTCGCCACTGACGTAGTGACGGCCGTTGATGCGGTAGGGCCGAAAGACGCCTGGAATGCAGCAGCTCGCGGCGAGCGCTTGGCTGACCGGGACGTCCTCGACGTAGCCCGGGCCGAAGATGACCCGCTTGCCTTCGTCGATGTCCACGGCTGTGATGTAAACGGGGTTCGGGAGCGCGCGGAAGTCGTTGAGGGGCAGTGTACTGGCAATGATTCGTTCGAGCTTGTTCAACGAAAAGACGCCCGACAATAGATACCCAGGGTCGCGCAGGTCGGCGAAGCTCGGAGCGCCCAAGAACGTGGACAGGTGCAGACGAGGGCCGTTGTGGCGGCGACGCCAAGGCAGCCTGTAGGCGTCGAGCAGCACGTCGAGCGGGATGTCCTGGCCGTAGGTGGCGGCGACGAGGGCCCCGGAGCTGGCTCCGACGAAGATGTTGGGCTCGATGCCGAGCTCTTCGCAGGCGCGGAGGACCCCCAGATGGGCGAGGCCACGGGCCGCGCCGCCCGATCCAACGAATGCGATCTTGAGGCGGCTCATAAGGCTTGAAGCTTAATCAGAAATGGCGGCTCTTAGGCCAGAAATTGCAGCTTTTTGGCCTCAGGGCAGCGAGAAGTCCTCGACGATCCGCGCGATGCGATAGGCCGCGCCATCGCGGCGAAGATAGAAAATGATCTCGTCGCCGAGCACACGATCGGTGCCGGAGCGCACCACCACGAGGCGCACGCGCAAGGCCAATTCGCCGGGCGAAGGGGCCGCGATGCCCATGCGCTCGACCACCGCCTCGGCGTCGCCCGCGCGTGCGATCACGACGTCCGCGCGGTGGTAGAGCGTCTCGCCCGCGAGCTTCGTGTAGTCGAGGCGGCGAAACCGCTGGGCGTAGAACACGCCCGCGGTCGGCAGCCGGGCCTGCGGGTTGCCGCTGGAGGGGCTCACGATGGTCGCGTCGCGGGTCAAACAGGCCCCGAGCGCCTCCCCGTCTTCGCTCACGACGGCCTTGAAAAACGCGTCGACCGCGTCGAACGCGAGGGTGTCGCTGAGGGGCGCCGCGAGGGCCGCGAGGCCCGCTTCGCTCGACGCTTCGACGCCGGGCTCGGGGGTCTTCGTCGCAGGATCGATGGCGACGCCGTCGGGCCGCCGCGGTGTGTCGGGGAGCGAGGTCGCCGTGGGAAACACGGCGTCGGACGTGGTCGCACAGCCCGCGACCAGCACGCCGAGGAGCAGCGAGAAGGCCCTAAAGAGGCTCGATGACCGGGGCATCGTTGCGCGTGAAGGTGACCAACGACCCGTGGGGCACGGGGCGAAAGCCAATCGGCAAGACGTCGTCATCGAAGTCGGACGCAACGAGGCCGAACATACACGAGGCGAGATCTTGTACGCGCATGCGACCGAGGGCGCCCTCGCCGAAATAGGGCTCGAGGTCGTTTTTGCCCTGCAAAAAGCGGTATCCCATGGCTGCGCCCGCGTGCACCGCGACGAGGTAGTCGGGGCTCGTGACGAGCATGTTCATGGCGGAGGCGTCGAGCCCTTCTTCGGCCGCCAGACGCTCGACGAGGGCCCGCGTGGAGCGCAGCGCGGCGTGCACGTGCAGCAGCTCGACGTGGCCCCTGTCGATCTGCCCGGCGTCGTGGAGGAACGACAAAAACAGGTGGAAAATCAGCTCGCTGTCGGTGTCGCCGCGGACATCGCGCTGAAGAAATTGGGGCAGCGTGTCGTGCATGCGAGAGCGCATGGTCGACAGTGATTCGATGGCGCCGCAGTGCGCGAAGAGCCACTGGCGATAGCGAAACGGGTGGGTGTTCTCGGTGCGCAGCGTGCTGACGGAAGCCGCGCGAACGTGGGCCAAGAGCATGTCGGCCTTCACGTCCTTGGCGAGGTCGCCGATGTTGATCTCGCTGCGATCGTCGACGGGCCTGCGGCGCAGGAGCACGTCGCCGCCCTGGTAGAAGCCCACGCCCCAACCGGCGGTGCTGCCACGAGGGCGGTGCGTGGTGAGCGCGCGCCCTTCCTGCTGGAGAACGCGCGCGCCAAGATCGGGACGATTGGCGATAAACCCGACGAGACGTGCCATGGGGACCTCCTTGTCACGTAAGGCGCGCGCCAAACGCGGCAGCGTCCGAGCGTGCGATAGGTGCATCCATCCTTGTCGACGGAAGGCCCTCGCGCAAGGGCCAGCAGGGAGCCGACTCAGGGGCGCAAGCGGCTCAACATGCGCGGAAACGGAGATGTCTCGCGCACGTGCGGAAGGCCCGCGAGCCACGCCACCGTGCGCTCCAAGCCAAGGCCGAAACCCGCGTGGGGAAAGCTGCCGTAACGCCGCAAATCGAGGTACCACGCGAAGGCTTCTTGCGGCAGTTTGTGATGATCGATGGCGCGTTCGAGCGTCGCGAGATCGTCCTCGCGTTGGCCGCCGCCGATCACCTCGCCGTAGCCCTCGGGCGCGAGCACGTCGACGCACAAAGCGAGGCGCTCGTCCTCGGGATCGCGCTTCATGTAGAAGGCCTTCGCGATCGCGGGATAACGGTGAACCATCACCGGACGATCGTAGCGACTGGAGATGACCGTCTCGTCTTCCGCGCCAAAATCGTCGCCCCAGGTGAAGTCGGGGATGGGTGATCCATCTTCGAGGGTCTCGCCCGCCGCGCGCTTCGCGGCCCGTGCTTCGTTGAGGATGGTCACCGCCTCGTCGTAGCGAATGCGCGGAAAAGGCTTCTGAATGGCTTCGAGGCGCGTGACGTCGCGCTCGACGATCGCGAGCTCGGCGCGCCTCCGCTCGAGCACACGACCGACGATGAACACCAGCATGTCCTCCGCGAGGTCCATGTCGCCCTCCAGATCCATGAAGGCGACCTCCGGCTCGACCATCCAAAACTCGGCCAAATGCCGGCGCGTTTTCGACTTTTCGGCGCGGAACGTCGGACCGAAACAGTAGGCGCGCCCGAAGGCTGCGGCCGCGGCCTCCATGTAGAGCTGGCCCGATTGCGTGAGGTAGGCCTTGTCGCCGTGGTAGTCGGTCTCGAACAGCGTGCTCGTGCCCTCGCAGGCGTTGGGCGTGAGAACGGGCGCGTCCACCAGCGTAAAATCGCGGCCATCGAAGAAGTCGCGGATGGCCTGCGCGATGGTGTGGCGGAT
>CAYLJT010000766.1:0-4128 GCA_964383995.1 uncultured Polyangiaceae bacterium | reverse complement strand
GGTCCCCGCGCGCTCGACGGCGGGCTCATCGGCGGCCAAATCGTCCGTCGCGAGCAGGCGCGGTGGCTTCGTGAAGAAGCGTCCGAGCAGCCAATACAGCCAGGTTCCGAGCCACAAAAGCAGCCTTGAGCGCCGAAAGCTAGCCTCGTGCACCAGGAAGAATCGGGCCTCGCGCACCGCCGACGGATAGGCCCGGAGCAGCTCGTTGCGCGATCCGCAGAGCTTCCACACCAGGCCAAAGTCGTAGCTTTCCATGTACTTGATGCCGCCCCACGCGAGGTTCGACGAAGCCTGGCTCGTGGTGCAGGCGAAGTCGCCGCGGTCGATGAGCCCCACGCGCGCGCCGCGCGCCGCGAGGCGCGCGGCGGCGACGGCGCCGTTGATGCCTCCGCCCACGATCAACACGTCGAGGACGCCGTCGCTCAAGCCATCGATGTTCTGGTCACGAAGGGCCATGCGGCGGCGCCTTTAGCACGGGAGCGCCGGGGCTTGCTTCGCTGGCCCAACGCGGCGAGAAGAGGGCATGCCCATTCGCACTTCGCGCGTCCCAGCTCTTTCGTTCGTGTTGGTGGCGGCGGCGCTAGGCAGCGGCTGTAGCGACGATCACGCGGGTGGCGGCGGGTCGAGCGAGCTGTCCAAGCTCGACGGTCTCTACACCATCGACACCTGGACCGAGAACACCAGCGGTTGCGATGTCGAAGGCCCGAGCGTGCTCGACAGCCATGCGTCGTTGCTCGGCGTGGGGGAGACGAACTTCTTCGGCTACGACCTTTTGGTCGTGATCCCTTGCACCGACGATCAAGCTTGTGGGGACGCGGTGCCCGGAGGCGTCTTTGCGGCCCTCGGTGGCGGCGCCGTGTTCATCGAAGGGCAGGGCGATGACGCCTCGGGGTGGGAGAGCAACTACATCGCGTACACGATCGTCGATGGCGAGTGCCAAGGCGTCTACGCCGACGTGCGCTTCGAAGCGCTCGAGCCCGGCCGCGTCGCGCTGACCAGCACGTCGTACGACGTCGTGTTCCCCGTCGAGTCCGACAAGTCCGGCGAAGAGTGCACCGTCGAGACCGCGGCCGAGGTCGCCAAGGGCCAACCCTGCAGCGGCCTCACGCGCATCACCGCCAGCTATGCGGGCGAGCTCCCGCCCCCCACCGACACCCAGAGCTAAGAGCGAAAGGCCTCGAAATGCGCTTGTTTTTCTCGCTCGTGCCGATCGGCGCCGCTTGCTTCGGGCTCGCCTGCGGCGGCACCGCGGTCGTCGAAACGTCCGAGACAACGGAGGGCCCGAGCCCCCTTTGTGCGACCGATCCTCCGGTCGGTCAGGCGACGCTGTGCGAAGCGACCGGCAACGACGTTTTGTGCTCCATCGTGTCGTGCGACGAAAACGGCAATCGTTGGGAAGCCGAGTGCGACAGCGAAGGCTGCGTGTGCTCGTTCAACGCGCAGGTCCGCTGCAGTTGCGCATTCGACGTGGGCAGCGCCGCGTGCGGCTCCGGTGCCAGTTGTTGTCCGAGCCCCTGGCGCTGACGTGAAGCGGCGCGTCGCGGCCATCGACTGGGGCAAGGCTCGCATCGGCGTCGCGGTCTCCGACGAGCTTGGGATGCTCGCGCACCCGCGTCCTTTCGTGGATGCCAAGAACCGCCGCGCGGCCTTGGAAACCCTGGTTCAGCTCGCCCGCGACGAAAAGCTCGAGCGCTTCGTGGTGGGCCTGCCCCTCGATTACCGTGGTGACGAGGGGCCCTCGGCGCGCCAAGCGACGGACTTCGCGCGGGCCCTCGCCGACGCGACGGGGCTACCGGTCGAGCTGCTCGACGAACGCTGGACCACGGTGGAGGCCACGCGCGCCCTCGAAAATGCCGGTGTCCGTAGGCAAAAGAAGACGGCCCGCATCGACGGCGCGGCGGCCGCCGTGCTGCTTCAGGGCTGGCTCGACGCAAGGCGTTGACCAATAAGGGCCGATCCGTATACTGCGCGGCCCCACGTATCCCGAGACCTCGTTCTTGCCGCGCCGCTACGGGCGCCCGCTCGAACGGCGGTGTCGCGTGGGGCCAAAAACAAGGGATTTTCACATGCTTCATCAGGTCAACAAGGCCGCCATCATCGAGAAGTACAAGCGCCACGAGGGCGACACCGGCTCGCCCGAGGTGCAGGTTGCGCTGCTTACCGAGCGCATCTCGCAGCTCACCGAGCACTTCAAGACCCACAAAAAAGACCACCATTCGCGCCGTGGTTTGCTCAAGCTGGTCAGCCAACGCAGGGGACAGCTCGACTACTTGAAGCGCGTCGATATCGAACGCTACCGCGCCATCATCGCCGCCCTCAGCCTCCGCAAGTAGGCCCCGAGGCGGGGCAGACCCGCCCGGCCTCCCGTCGTTCGCCCGACGCGCTTGTTCGCCGATTCTTCGGAAAAACAACGCACGTCGGGCGAATTTACTTGAGTTCAGGTTATTTGCGGGTTTAGTGCCCCCGGCCCATCCGTGCAGGTACGAGTGGGCTTTCCGGTCACAGAAACACGTCCTTCGTCTTCGATTCCTGCGGAGCAGTGCGCTCCTCCGCAGCAACCGAGGAGGAAGCAGGGACTGTGACCTGACGTTGTGCCGCACGTAGCGGCCTCGTCGCGCACCCTTGGCGCGACGCTCAGGAGCCACCCATGTTCGTTCGCGAATCCGTCCTCGTAGGAGGGCGCCCTCTCACCATCGAAACGGGCCGCCTGGCCAAACAGGCCCATGGCAGCGTGCTTTTGACCTACGGCGAGACCATGGTGCTCGTCACCGCGGTCTGCCAAGACGAGCGCCCCGGCCTCGATTTTTTCCCGCTCACTTGTGAATTTTTCGAGAAGACCTACGCCGCCGGCAAAATCCCCGGCGGCTTTTTCAAGCGTGAAGCGCGCCAGCGGGACGAAGAGATCCTCGCCTGCCGCATCATGGATCGCCCCCTTCGCCCCTTGTTTCCCGATGGCTTCAAGAAGGACACGCAAATCATCGCGACCGTCCTCTCGAGCGACAAGCAGAACAAGGCCGACGTTCTCGCTCTCACGGGCGCCAGCGCCGCGCTCCACATCTCCGACATCCCCTGGAACGGCCCCATCGTTGGCATCCGCGTCGGTCGTCGCGACGGCGAGCTGATCGTGTATCCCACGGTCGAAGAGCTGGAGACCTGCGACATCGATCTCGTCGTGGCGGTCTCGCGCGACGCCATCGTGATGGTGGAAGGTGGCGCCAACGAGGCCACCGAGAGCGACCTCATCGACGCGCTGATGTTCGCCCACGAGCAAGCGCAACCCGTGCTCGACTTGATCGAGAAGCTGCGCGCGGCGGTGGGCAAGCCCAAGAAAGAGTTCGTGGCTCCCACGCTCGACGCCGACATCCTCAGGCGCGTGTCCGAGCTGGTCGACGGCGACCTCGCCAAGGCCACCCGCGTCACCGACAAGAAGGCTCGTTACGAGGGCTATTCGACGCTCAAGAAGAAGCTCGTCGAGACCCTTACGGCGGAGCTCGGAGCCGAGAAATTTGCCAGCTCGGCGGGCCTCATCAAGGCCGCGTTCGAGGACCGCAAGGCCTTCATCGTGCGCAACTTCATCCTCGACGAGAAGAAGCGCATCGACGGCCGCGACTCGAAGACCATTCGCCCGATCACCACCGAGGTGGGCCTTTTGCCGCGCGTTCACGGCAGCGCCCTGTTCCAACGCGGTGAGACGCAGGCCATCGTCACGACCACGCTCGGCACCTCGACCGACGAACAGAAGATCGACGGCTTGATGGGGGAGACCTGGAAGCGCTTCTACCTCCACTACAACTTCCCGCCCTTCTCCACGGGCGAAACCAAGCCGATGCGCGGCCCCGGTCGCCGCGAAATCGGGCACGGCGCGCTGGCCGAGCGGGCGCTCTCCAAGGTGGTGCCGCCGGCCGACAAATTCCCCTACACCATCCGCATCGTGTCCGAGACATTGGAGTCCAACGGCTCGTCGTCGATGGCGGCGGTGTGCGGTGGTTGCATGTCGCTCATGGACGCCGGCGTGCCCATCAAGGCGCCGGTCGCGGGCATCGCCATGGGCCTCATCTCCGAGGGCGATCGCTACGCGGTGCTGTCCGACATCCTCCGCGATGAAGACCACCTCGGTGACATGGACTT
>CAYLJT010000765.1:0-4130 GCA_964383995.1 uncultured Polyangiaceae bacterium | reverse complement strand
GGTGGCGGCGGCCTGGTTTTGCTGCGCGCACCTGCGATCGACACCGCGCTCATCGACGTGAGCGGTGGCCTCGGGACGCCCGACTGCGGCACCATCGGTGACGGCGCGCCGGGTCAGCTCGACGCCCAGGGCCCGCCCAGTTGCCTCGATCTCGACGGCGACGGCGTGCCCTCCGCGTTGTGCGGCGGCGGCGACTGCGATGACAGCGACCCCCAGGTTCTTCCATCGGCCGTCGAACGCTGCGACGGCGTCGATCAAGACTGCAGCGGCACCGCCGACGATGCGCTGCCGGCCGACGCTTGTGCGACGGGCCTCGTGTGCATGGACGGTGGTTGTGTCGATGCGACCGACGGCACGGGCGGCGGCGGTGGCGCCCCCGAAGGAGCCGCACCGGCGGGCATCGACCTCTCCGGTGGGTGTTAGTTCGGAGCGGTGGATACGGGCCTACGCTGGGGCCTCGTGATCGCAGCCCTTTCTGCGGCGATGCGGTGTCGCGGACGGAGGCGACACGTGCGGTGAAACGGCTCGGCCGCCTGCGTCGTGCCATCTCGGCAATCGGCCGCGGGCTCGGCCTCGTCATCGTCGCCACCAGTGCCCTTGCGGGGGGCCTCTTGCTCCACCTCGACACGGCGCCCGCGCGGCGAATCACGGCTGGCGCGCTCAACGATTCGCTCGCGACCTTGTTCGAAGGGCGCATCGTCGTCGACGCCATCGAGCACCTCGGCCTCGATGGCGCGCGCATTTCCTCGGTTGTGGTGCTCGATCCCACGGGCACGCAGGTCATCCGCGCGAGCGGCCTGCGCGCCGAGGCCAGCGTGCCCGCCATCCTGCGCGACGCATTGTTCGGCGAAGGCGCCCTCGTCGTGCGCGTGCCGGTCATCCGCGCGGAGCACGCCGACATTTTGGTGGAGCCCGGCACGTCGTCGACGCCCACCATCGCCGACGCCTTCGCCATCCCCGAAAAGCCGCCGAGCACGCCGTCCGAGGAGCCCTCGGCACCTTCGCGCGAGGTCTACGTCTCCTTGCCGCGCATCGAGGTGGGCTCGGCCTGGGTGCGCGGGCGCCTGTCCCCTTCCCTCGCCCTCGACGCGGATGTCACGCGCCTCGTGGGCGCGCTCGTGGTGACGCCCGAAGGCGTTGCCGTCGATGTGTCTCGGACAGGCTTGACCGATCGCAGCTTCCTCACGAAGACCACGACGGGCACGGCCACCTACCACCTGCGCGTCAAAGACGACCTCACGCGCATGTGGACGGCGTTCGCCGGGCAGGTCGGTGGGCTGCGCGTTTTGGCGCGCGCCGAGCTCGACGACGGCGTGCTCGAAGCGCGCGTGGACGCGCCCAAGGCCTCGCCCGAGGAGATCGAGCAGCTCGTGCCCGGCCTCGGAGTGCGCGAGGCGCTCGCCGCGCGGGTCGACGTGCACGGAGAAATTCCGCGCCTCGACGTCGACGTGCGGATCGCCGTCGGCGAGCTCGAAGGAGAGCCGTCTGTCGAGGTGCACGGCGGCTTGGACCTCACCGACGAGCTGCGCGGGGACCTGCGCGTGAGCACTAAATTCGTCGATCCGAGCTTCATTTCGGCCGATTTTCCGCCCACGAGCGTGACCACCTTCGCCACCGTCAAGGTCGACCTCGCGACGGGGCTGCGCGTGCTCGTGGACGGTTCGAGCGAGCCCTTCGTGGTGGCGGACGAGCGCGTGCCTGCTGCGGATTTTCACGCGGTCTACGAGCACGGCGAGCTGCTCGGGCGGGCCCACCTCGCGGAGCCCGGCGCCCCCACCGACACATCGTTCGCGCTCGACGCGAAGGGCGGCCTCGACTTCGAAGCGCGGGCGGAGCTCGTGTCGATCGGCGCGGCCCCGCGCGCGCCGCGGAACATCCAAGGCAGCGCCTCCGTGCGCGTCGCAGGACGCTACGCGGAGGAGGCCCTCGATGCGCGCGTGGACGGCGTCGTGCGCGAGCTCGAGCTGCCCGGGGACATTCGTCTCGGACACGGCGTCGTGCGCGGGCGCATACGCGGCAAGCTGCCGGACGTGGACGTCGACGCCACCGTGAACGGTGAGGACATCTTCGCGCAGGGCCTCGCGTTTTCGAGCCTCAAAGGCGCCGTCAAGGGGCCGGTGTCGCGGCCCATCATCGACGCGACGCTCGACGACGTGATCAGCGAGACGCGCGTCACGGCCAAGGGGGAGATCGACGTGCAGGGCGCGTCCGCGCGCAACATCGAGGGCTCGTTGACCCGTGCGGGGACCGCCGCCAACATCAAGATCGGGAAGGTCGTGACCCAAGGCGGCGTGCGCGCCGAGGGCGTTTCGTTGCGCGGCGACTCTTTGGGCAGCGCCGAGGGCTCCCTGGCGGTGGAGGGCGGCGAGCTCGTCGGCAAGTTGCGCGCGACCGACATCTCCCTCGAAGAGCTCGGCAAGCTCACCGGACTTCCCTTCACCGTGGGGGGGCTCGCCAGCGTCGACATCGACCTCACCAAGACGCCCCGGGGTCGACGGGGCCACGTGCAAGTCGAGCTCGTGAACGGCAAGGTCCTCGTGATCCCCGGGATCGGGCTGCACCTCACCGCCAACTTCGACGACGACGCGGTGACGGCCGACGGCCTCGTGCGGCTGATCGGCGGCAACGCGTCGAGCGACCCGAACGACCCCTGCGCGGGCACCATCGCGTCGATTCAGTTGGAAGGAGGGCGCGGCACGCTCCAGGGGCCCTTGCTCTCCGCGCGCACGTTCGAACAAGCCTCGGGGGTCGCGCACATCACCGCGAACGAATGGAACCTCGCCTGCCTGACCGCATCCTCCTCGGTGCTCGGGAAGCTCGTGCAGTTGCCTTGGAGCGAAATTGGCGGCTTCGTCACGCTGCGCGCGGACATCGCGCGGGACGCGGGCCAGAGGGTACCGAGCATCGAGCACGCGGAGCTGTGGACGAAGCAACTGGTCGTCGTAGGGCCCTTGGATCGCGAGGGCCACGCGCAGTGGGACTCGCGCCACATGGACGGTTACCTCGGCGCGTCGCTCGATGGGACCACGGGCAAGGCCCAAGTGATGATCGCCCTCGCCGATGGGGATCGCCCCGTCGTGCTCACCGCCGGAACCCAGCTCGACCTCCCCCTGCTGCTCGATCGACCCGAGCAACGCGCGGTGTCCCTCGGCGAGGCTCCGCTGCAGGGCGCGCTGAGCGTGCCCGAACGCGCCCTCACGAGCTTCGAGACCTGGCCCTCGTTTGTCCGAGACAATCTGCCGCCGATCAGCGGCAGTGTGGCCGTGCAGGGCACCTTCGACGGCACGCTTGGCGATCCCTTCGCGTCGTTCCGCGTCCGCGGTCAACGGCTGAGCCTCGGCTCCGGCAAGCAAGGTGAGGACCGCAATCCGTTGGGCCCGCCCTTGGATCTCGACGCGCTCATCGCGTACGACGGCAGCCAGGCCTCCCTCGACGCGCACATCGGCCGCAAAAACGAGGAGCTCTTGGCCCTCGACGGGCTGCTCAAGGTGCGCGTGCGCGACCTCTGGGAGCGTCCCTCGGAGCCGCTGCACTACACGGCCGACCTGCGCGGTCGGCTCAAGGCCGTGCCCCTCGCGCCCATCCCGCTCTTCGCCGACAACGACGTGGCGGGCACCATCGACGGCTCCTTCGCGTTCAGCGGGCTGCACGAAAACCCTCGTTTTGAAGGCTCCATCGATCTAAACAACCTGTCCTTCGGCACCAGCCTGGCGTTTCGCAAGGCCCACGCGTCGCTCTCCATCGATCGTTCGAGCCCCAAGGAGAGCCTGGCCGATCGCGCGACCGCGCAAATCGAGATCGTGGACCGCGACGGTGG
This sequence comes from uncultured Polyangiaceae bacterium, assembly GCA_964383995.1. Taxonomy (GTDB): domain Bacteria; phylum Myxococcota_A; class Polyangia; order Polyangiales; family Polyangiaceae; genus CAYLJT01. The sequence continues at coordinate 313 of CAYLJT010000765.1, read as the reverse complement.
GCGCTTCGACGCGACGGCGTTTGGTGGCGTTCGCTGGCAAGACGGCGTGGTCCCGGACCTCGACGTGAGCAAGCCCGCGCGTCTGTTCGGCCAAGCCGACAAGTTTCGCCTGGCCACGCTGACCCCCCTTGTGGCCCCCACCCTTTCGCGCCTCGATGGCTCCCTACGGGGCTTCATCGACATCGCCTGGGAACACCTCGACGCCGAGGACAAAGCCACGCTGCGCGGCGAGGTGCTCGTTCAGGACGGCTCGGTGCACATCCCCCAGCTCGGACAGGAGCTCCATGGCGTGACGCTGCACGCGTCGTATGTG
>CAYLJT010000764.1:0-4138 GCA_964383995.1 uncultured Polyangiaceae bacterium | reverse complement strand
GCCCGGATCTCGACGAGCTCGTGGAATACCTTGCCAACCTGGGTCTGCGCGTGGGCATTCAAACGGGTGGCCGGGCTTTCACGCCCGAGCGGGCGCGGCATTTGAAAGAACGCGGCCTTACCATGTTGGGTGTCTCGGTCGACGGTCCAGCGAGGGTCCACGACCGACTGCGGGGCAACCTGGGAAGCCACATGGCGGCGATGGCCGCCCTTCACGCGGCGCGCGATGCGGGTCTCACCACCGGGGCCAATACGCAGGTCAACCGCCTCAACTGGAACCTCTTGCCGGAAACCCTGGCGCCCCTCGACGCAGCTGGCATTCAGACCTGGCAGGTGCAGCTCACCGGGCCCATGGGTAGGGCCGCCGACCACCCCGAGTGGATCATCGAACCTTACCGTGTGGTGGACATCATCGACACCCTGGCCAAGCTCCAGATCGAGGTGCTGCAGAAACCCCGGAAGGAGCCGCTGAAAATTCTACCCAACAACAACATTGGCTATTTCGGTCCCCACGAGCAACTGCTGCGCTCGCGCCCGGGCGGCGTGGAGACCCACTGGCGCGGCTGCAACGCGGGTATCCATGTGCTCGGCATCGAGTCCGACGGCACCGTCAAGGCCTGTCCGACCTTGCCCACCGCCCCCTACGCAGGCGGCAATGTGCTCGACATGTCGCTGGAGGTTTTGTGGGAGACCTCGGAGCGCGTGCGTTTTGCGCGGGATCGCAGCCTGGACGAGCTGTGGGGACACTGCAAGACCTGCTACTACGCCGACGCTTGCCGCGCCGGCTGCGCGTGGACGGCCCACACCACCCTGGGGCGTCGGGGCAACAACCCCTTTTGCTACCACCGCGTGATCACCCTGAAAAAGAAGGGCATTCGAGAGAAGCTCGTGCCCGTGGAGACGGCGCCCGGACAGCCGTACGACTTCGGACGCTTCGACCTGGTGGAAGAGCCCTGGCCCGCCGACGAGGGGGTCGGAACCTGACCTCCCGCCGCGAACGTTGTCCGCACCTCCCCCATCTTACCTTGCGACCTCGCCTGAGCTTTCCATGTCAGCCCACAGGGCGCCCAATTCCAGCTCGATGGCGTCGAACGGTTCGGCCCGAACCCGCGCGTTTTCGCTGTGAACGTCCACCAAGAACCAGCCCCGACCTTCGCGCCGCAAGACCTCCAGTGTGCGCAGCTCGGGATCCACGAGCCAGACGTGCTGGACGCCTTCCCGGGCGTAGATGGGAAGCTTTCCGGCTCGATCCAGGCGTGCGGTTCCGGGGCTCAACACCTCGCACACCCAATCTGGTGACAGCGTGAAGTAGGCCGCCTTTGCCACGGTGGACATTCGCTCGCGCTTCCAACCCGCCAAGTCGGGCACCAGAATGTCGGCCCCCAAATGCAGCTCAGGCTCGTCAAGGATGATCCAGCCTCCTGGCCCCCCCCGACCTCGTTTGAAGGGCGGTCCGAGCTCTTCGCCCAGTGCTGACGACGCAACCGCGTGGGGGCTCGCGGGACGCGGATGGACGTGAAGCTCACCGTTGACGACCTGCGCAACCATGTGCTCGGGCGCATCAAGGACGTCTTGGTAGGTGGCTAGACGGCGGGCGCGCTCGGCCATGGCGGGTAGAATATCATGGAGCTTGCCCCTAGGCAGCTCGATTTAAGGCTACTTCTTCTTTGGAAAAATGACAGGGAGCTTCGGCTTGTTGGGGGTTACCAGGCTGTTTCCTTGCTTGATCCAACCGGGCTGGTCAAACCTGACCGACCCGTAGGAGTACACGATGTCCAGGTTGCCTTTGTCTGCCCCGGTAGCGACGCTCGCGCTCGCTTTCTGCGGGTCTGCCCCCGCGCCCGGGTTGCCCACCGTCTCCACCGGTCCGCGCATGCGCGCGATGAGGGCAGGCGTGCCCCCACAAACCTTGAAGGCGGCCAGCTCGTAATACGAGCCCGAGTTGTCCTTGGGCTTGCCATGGTAGCGCGCGAGCAAGATCTCCTCGTTGTCCCTCGGGTGCCAGCGAAACACTTTGTCGAAGCTCACGTCGGCCGTCTCGACCGAACGGTGGTCGGCCGGCATCGCGCGCAACATGGCCTCCGCCAGGCGACCTTCCACGCTCGGCTCGCTGACCATGGGAGGTTGCTTGGACAGGGCCAGGTCCACCTCGGCGCTGTTGGCGGGACCGGAGCAACAGCGGAACCCGAGGTCCTTTTCGGAGGCCGTACGCGGCCTGCTTTGGGCGTTTGCGCAGCGCGCTTGCAGCACGCTGGCCGCCTTGCCACCACCTCGCACGCTGGCAAGATCGCCGCTCGTCCCCCTGCCGAACGGGCTGCTCGTCCATTCGTACACCAGGCCGTGCATGTCCGAGACACCGAACGCGCTGACACACTGCGCGCGCTTGCCAGGGGTAAGGTCGGTGGCCACGGTGCATTTGTTGGGGTTGTAGGCAGGGCCGTACTCGAAGGTGGTGGACATCGGACCCTTGCATGCGCGCTCCCATTCCAGCTCGCTGCAGAGGCGCTTGCCCGCGTTCGCGCAAAGCGCCGCGGCTTCTTCCTGAGTGACCCCCGTCTTCGCCGGCTTCTGTGGGTCGTTCGGGTAAGGGTAGGTGTCCATCTTGAACTCGGACAGCGTGATCGATACGCCCTCCAGCTCTTCGTTGGTGATACGCGGCGTTGCCCCGCAGGGAGAGCCTGCCTTGAACGAACCCGCAGCGATGGTCACCATGGGGCCCGCGTCTGCGGCGGGCGCACCGGGCGTCCCTTGACCGGCGGCGGAGCCCGTGCCGCTTGCGCCGCCCAACAACTTGTTCGTGTCGCATCCAGGGGCGGTTGCGATAAGGACGACGCCGATCGCCAGGCAGGCGAAGATATGGCGGAAGCGGGCGTTTTCTTGGGGATTGGCGGGGCCGAAGCCGGGGGCAGGCATGGGGGAAGGATAGCCGCGAAATGCGTCGAAACGAAACCCGTCAGCTCGTTCTCCTTTGCGCCCCTCGGGCGCTTGCCGCCCTCCTTGTCGACGCGACTCGGACACACCCACCGAGGCTCTCCACCAAGTTGTGTGTTGACATACGTTGTGCTGCGGGATACAACGACGGTTGGGTAAACTCCAGGACACCCCAAAGCGGGAGGGCGGCATGAGAACGGAGCAAGCCAGCGAAGTGCCGAGCTTGGTGTGGGCGGGCAAGTCGGATCGGGGGCGGGTTCGGGAGCGCAACGAAGACGCTTGGGCTGCGGAGCCGACGGCGGGGCTGTTCGTGGTGGCCGACGGCGTGGGTGGTCATGACGACGGTCAGGAGGCGTCTCGGCGCGCTGTCGACATGGTGTTGAGCGCCGTCATGGCGCCTGCGCTGGCGTGGCCCGATGAGCCGCGCGCCTTGGTCGCTGCGGAGGGTGCCCCGGTCGACCGTCTACGTCGGGCGTTCGACGTGGCCAATCACCACGTCCACGAGCGTGGTCGGCAACAGGGCTCGAACATGGCCACGACCTTGGTCGGAGGCCTGATGAACGGACGCCGTCTGGCCGTCGCCCACGTTGGTGACAGTCGCGCGTACCGGCTTCGCCGTCGGCGCCTGGAGCGCCTCACACGCGACCACAGCGTCGTCGAAGAGCTGCTCGCCGACGGCGTCGATCCGGAGAAGCTCGCGATGTACAAAAGCTTGAGCCACCTGCTCACGCGGACCATCGGCTCCGACGCGCGGGTCTTGGTCGACACGAAGCTCGAAGAGGTGTGTCCGGGCGACGTGCTTCTTTTCTGCACCGACGGGCTCTGGGGTGTGGTGGACGAAGGGTTGCTCGCGTCGGCCCTCGCGCGTGACGAATCGCCGCACGAGATCACGACGAGGCTCGTCGAGGCGGCGCTGAACGCCGGTGGGCCCGACAACGTGACGTGCGTGGTGGTGCGGGTCGAAGAGCCCGAAGGCGCGGCGCGCGATGCCCGGGAGGGACGCGCGCCGGCGAGCGATCAATAGCGGTAGTGGTCGGTCTTGTAGGGCCCTTCCACGGGCACCGAGAGGTAGTCGGCCTGCTTCTGGGTCAACGTCGTGAGCTCGACGCCGAGCTTGGCGAGGTGCAGTCGTGCGACCTTCTCGTCGAGCTTCTTCGGGAGCACGTGCACGCCGACCGGGAATTTCTCGGTCCAAAGCGCGATTTGCG
>CAYLJT010000763.1:0-4141 GCA_964383995.1 uncultured Polyangiaceae bacterium | reverse complement strand
GTGATGTACCTCGGGCGCATCGTCGAGCGCGCGCCCTCCGACACCCTCTTCGCGTCGCCCAAACACCCCTACACCCAGGCGCTGTTGTCCGCCGTGCCCGTCCCCGATCCCAAGGTGGAACGAAAGCGAAAACGCCTTGTTTTGATGGGCGATGTGCCGAGCCCCTTGAAGCCCCCCTCGGGCTGCACATTCCACACGCGTTGCCCCTACGTCATGGACCGCTGCCGGACCGAATCGCCCGTCCTGCGCGAGCGCGGCACCTCCCAGCTCGTGGCTTGCCACCTCGAAGAGATTCCCGGGCAAAACGCGGCGTGAGGACAAGACCCCGCAGCGTGCGGCGGCTCACCATCACAAAAACGCGAGCCCCGGGTCCAGGCAACCTCCCCTAAGTACGCGAAATGGCCGTACCGCCTTGGTGGCACAACCCTTGTTGTTGCACGCCGATGTGACTCCCATCGCCCCCCCCGCTTCGTTGGCGTCGCGGACGCCCCTTGCCCCGGAGAGCATCGAGCGCTCGGTCATGATGATTCGCCTTGTGGCCCTGCGACTCGTGCGAAAGCTCCCGCGGCAGGTTTCCATCGACGATCTCATTTCGGCTGGTTTCTTGGGCCTTTTGGATGCGAACCAGCGCGCGGAGCCGGAGCGGGGGCAGCGCTTCGACGCCTACGTGGAGATGCGCGTGCGGGGCGCCATGCTCGACGCGTTGCGCGCCGCCGATCCCCTGTCTCGCGGCCTACGCGATCGCACACGTCAACGCGAACGCGCCCTGCGCACGCTGGAAGGGCGCCTTGGACGGCCGCCTCGCGACGAAGAAATGGCGACCGAGCTCGGCCTCTCCCTCGACGACTACCACGCCCTCACGCTGTACGCCGCGCGCGGGCAAAACCCCTCGAATTTGCAAGCCACGAGCGAGGTCGACGACCTCGCGACCTTGCCCGACGAAACCCATGTGCCGGTCGATGAGCGCATCGATGCCGAGCGCCAACGACGCGCCGCGCGCCGCGCCGTAGAACGGCTGCCGCCCCGGCTCCGCCTGGTGATCGACCTCTACTACCGCGGCGAGCTGACCCTGCGCGCCATCGGTCAACGGCTGGGCGTCACCGAGGCCCGTGTTTGTCAGCTCCACGGGCAGGCCATCGCCAAGCTTCGCGCCGACGTGAACAGCCGCCGTGGCGATCGCCATCGCCGCTCCGAGCGCGCGCGCTCCGCCGAGGAAGAGCAGGGCCCCGACAGCTTCGGACCCGAGAGCTTCGGCCCCGCGAGCGCCGCCGCCTGAGCCCGAGCAAAGGCCCGCTTCAGCCGAGATCGCGAGCCACGTGCACGCGCAGCAAGCTCTCTTCGGAGGGCACGCCTATGCGCAACGGAAAGCCGTAGTGGCCCGAGCCGCGGTGCACATACAGCCGGTCGCGCCCGCGGGCCCACAGGCCATGATCGGGCATGACCCGGAGGGCGCTTACGATGGTGTGCGGAAGGCCAAAGCTCAAGAGCCCCAACTGACCTCCGTGGGTGTGTCCCGAGAGCACGAGATCCCCTTCGCCTTCCGGCAAAAGACGAAACGCGCCGGGGTCGTGCAAGAGCACGATGCGCAGGTGCCCGGGGAGCCTTGGGTATTGCTCGACTACCTGCCGCATGCGCTCTTCGCGGCGCGAAAAATAGAAGTCCATGCCGACGATCTGCACGGGGCCCGCGTCGGTCCTCACGACCTCGGCCTCGTCGATGAGCAGCCGCACGCCCGCTGCTTCGAGGGCCCGCGCCACGGTGCGCGGCGCCTCGTGATCGTGATTGCCCCGGCACGCGAACACCCGTCCGCGCAGCGCTCGCAGGGGCATCAAGGCGTTCTTGAGCGCCTCCGGCTCGGCGTGGGCTTCCATCGTGAGGAAGTCGCCGGTGAGCAGCACGAGGTCGGGGTCCTTCGCCACGGCCCGCTCACAAAGCTTGCGCAGACGGTCTTCGGACATGAACACCCCGAGGTGCGGATCGGTGATTTGCACCATGCGAAGGGGCCGACTGACACGCGCATCGCCGACCGGGTGCCGCGCAAGCTCGGCCACGTGCTCGGGCGAAATCGCGATGTCGATCTCTTCGGGTCGGTGCCGGAGGCTTTGCAACAAGCCGAGCAGAGCCGCCGCAAACGGGATCCAAACGCCCCAAGGCGAAAAACCGAGGGCCGTCGCGATGGCCCAAGGGAAGGCGAGCATGGTCCCGGCCGCAAAATACGACGCGGGGACGCTCACCAGCACGCGGTAGGCGAGGGGCCGTAGCCGGGGGCGAACCAGCGCCAAAAAATGCAGGAAAACCGCGGCTTGCAGGTACGCGTAGAGGGGAAAGACCGCCTCGAAAGCGGGGGCCAAGGCGGTGGAAATCAGCGTGTGGATGCTGAGCAGAACCGCCGCGAAGACGGCGTACAGCCTCCCGCGCAAGAGACCCGCTGCGGCGACGACGATGACCACGCCCGCGAGGGACGCCAGGGTGAAAGGGGCCATGAAGCGCCTAGGAATTGGGCCATGCCCTGGGAAAATCAAGGCCGTCTGGGCGAAGGGCGCGTTAACAATTGCAAAGCCCATCCCAGAAATGGGGGATACTGCTCCCATGAAGGCATTACGACTTGCGGCCGCGCTGGCCTCCCTGACCCTCGTTGGCGGCGCGGTCCTCTTCGGCATCCTGGGGTGCGAAGAGACCGACGAGAGCGACGCCACACCGACGGCGTCCGCGTCCGCCAGCGCTTCCGAGGCCCCCTCCGCGAGCGCTCCGAGCCCGGCGGCAAGCGCGCCCACCGACCTCGACGCGGGCGCCGAGGCCGACGCCGCCCCCACGGTCGCCGAGAGGGACCTGACCCCCTGCTGTACAGCCTTGCGCGCCATGCTGAAGGCGGCTCCCGCGAGCCAACAGTTCGCGTACGCCACGGCCTCTTCGATGTGTGAAGGCCTCGACTCCGCGAACCAGGGTCGCGTCGCCTTCGGGGAGCTTGCCCGCGCACTGAAGGGGGTCCCGATCCCCACCGCCTGCCAATAGGCGGTCGCCGCTCAGCCGTGCACGAACACCAACGTCCCCCCCTCGGGGCTCATCGCCCCATGCCACTCGGGAGGGACAGGTGGATCGGTCCACTCGAACAGCCAACGCGCGTCCGCGGGCGACAGGTTCACGCAGCCATGACTGCGCGTCTTGCCAAAGTCGTCGTGCCAATAGGCCGCGTGCAGGGCGTACCCCTCGTGGAAGTATTGAATGTACGGCACATCACGAAGATCGAAGGCGTCCGAGGCCTCATCCCCGTCCATGGTCGCCGACACGTGCTTGGCGTGGATGTAGAACGTGCCGCGAACCGTGGCGTGGGTCTCTTCGGGGTCGCCCATGCCCCCGCGCCCCGACGAAATCAGCGCAGCGTACACGGGTTTTTCGCCCTCGTAGGCCACGAGGAGCTGCTTTCGGATCGAAACGTCGATCCACTTTCGGCCTTCTTCTGCGTACCCCACATGGTCTTTGCGAATTTCCGGCCGCAACAGCGCGCCCGCCGCGACCCAGAAGCCCTCGGTGGTCTCCAAGAGCGCCCCGACCTCCTGCCCCGTCAGCTCCACACCCGTGCGTCGCGAGAGCCGGCGCCGGGTCTCGTGAAAGTGCCCAAGAGCGTCGCGCTCCAGCGCCACGACGCCTTCCTGAATGACGATCCCCGGGGTCCCACCGTGCGTGAGCTGAACGCCGACAACGGTGCTCGGGCGAGCCACCTTGGTCCTGTCGAGGGCCAGCAAGTCGAGCTCGGTCGTGAGCCCGAAACGCCGCCCATTCCAGTCGAAGGTGGTCATCAGCCCGAAGGCGGACGCCTCCTTCGCGCGCCCCGCATGCACCGAATAATGAAGCAGCTTCTCCGCGCCGTAGGGTTTCGGCAGGTCCCTTCCCGCGGCGAGGAAAGGTGGCACCTCATCGGGCTCGCCGGCGGCCCGCAAGACCGCGGCTCGGTGCTCCAGGATGTGAACGCCGACGGTGCTGCCCTCGACGCGACGTTGATCGGCCTCGGAGGGCAAACGGAAGTAGAAATGGGGCGGTGGATGGGCCGAAAACACGTAGAGGTAAGGTAGGCTGCGGTCCCGATGGGGACCGCGGAGGGTCGCCTGAACCACGTCGTTTTCGCTGGAGAGGCTGGCCCCCT
>CAYLJT010000762.1:0-4146 GCA_964383995.1 uncultured Polyangiaceae bacterium | reverse complement strand
AGCGCGCGGTGCTCGCTCTTGCACAAAAGTCGCGGCCCCGTGGCGGGGGTGAAGGGCACGGCGAAGAGCAGCTTCGGGTAGTAGTCGAGCCCCAAGCGCTGGGCGAGCTCGGCCCAGGCGTAGTCGAAGACGAACTCACCTTCGCTGTTTCCCTTGAGATATCCAGGCATTACGCCCACGATTTCGGCCCCGCGCCGGAACGAGAGGTGGTGCGGCGCCCAGCCCGCCGCCTCGCCCACGCAGCCCGTCCGCTCCAAGGCGTCGAGGAACGCCCAGCGCAGGAAGGGAGGACCGTCGGGGCCCAGCAAATCGTCCCAGACCGCCTCGGGGATGCCCCGCATCGAATCGTGGACCGCGACGTCGAGGCTTTCGGGGGGCGCTTCACGCTGGGATAACACGGGGTTATTGTGCATAAAGCATCCCCCACGGCCATCCTGGAGTAACGTTTGCGCATGTCGACCACAACGTCGGTGACCCGGGCTCGCTTCGCGGTGTGGGCCGCCGTGGCCGCCGTGGCCGCCGGGGGCTGCCAGGTCGTGTTCGACCTCGACGGCTATTCGCGGGCCGCCGCGTCGAGCGGGGCGGGGGCGGCCGGAGGGGCGAGCGCCACGGGGACCGGCGGGTTCGACGCGACCGCTGCGGAGACCGGCACGGGCGCCGGCTCCCAGGGCGGCGGGGGAGGGGGCGCCGAGGCCTGCGCGGGGCTGGGCCCCGAGGTGATGAACGGCACGGGCTTTTGCTCGGTGCGCGCCCTCGACGCGCTCAACGTCGCTGGCATGCCCCTCTTGGCGCCGGCGGCCGACTGCGTGGGCAACAGTTGCGACGTCTTCTTCCAAAAGGGCTTCGGCGACTCCATTCAATGCGCGTCTTGCGCCGACCTAGCCGCCCTCGACTGCGACTCTCCGGTGACCGTCGGTGGGCTCCCGGGCGGGAGCACGAACCCCTATTTGCGAAAGGGCGCGTCGGAGCTCTGGTTCTCCAGCGGTGGCGAGATTCAACACGCCTCCGTTCAAGGCTGTACGGCCTCCGGCGTGACGGCCGCCGACGCGCTCATCAACACCAACGCGCTCGAGGCTTATCCTGCCATCTCGCCCAACGGCAAGGTGCTCTTTTTCACGCGCATCACCGCGGGCCAATGGCATGTATTCGTGGCCTACCGCGCCAATGCCGCGGGCGCTTTTCAAGACGTCGTCGAGGTGGCGGGCATACGCAACGGCGTGCCTACGGACACGATCGATCTGCGGCCCCATCCGGAGTGGATTGGCCAAGACGAGGTTGAGCGACTGTACTTCTCCTCGACCCGCCTGGGTGCCAGTGTGACTGACATCGAAGAGCTCGACATCTTCGTCGCCGAGCGCGCCTCCGGGTCGAGCTACGACACGCCTTTCAGTACCGTTCGGCTGGTCGAGGCCTTGTCGAGCCCGGTGGCCGACCTCGCCCCACTGCCCCTCTCTCCCGAGCTCTGGCTGTGGGCGCGGGACCCCAACGCGGGGGGCAATGCGACCCAGCTCTACGCCATCGACAGGGGCTGTCATCCCTTGTTCGGCGAGCCCGATACATCGTTGTTCGGAGCGGTCAACACGTCGAAAGAAGAGCGCGATCCGGCCCTCGACGCCGCGGGGAGGTTGCTCTTCTCTCAAGGTAAGAGCGACGCAGAGCTCTTTTCGTCGTCCTTCGCGGGGGGCGCCTACGGCAACGCAGCTCCCTATGCGCCGAACGACGTGGCCCACGTGGCGGGCAGGTTCGACCGAGGTCCGGTGCCCCTGGCCGATGGGCGTCTCGTGTTCGTGTCCGAGCGCGAGACGCAGGGCGTTCCGAAGCTGTGGATCACCGCGGTTGGTGGCACACCGAGCCGCGTGACCGGGGCGCCCGCCAACGTCGCCGAGGACGGCCCCTTCATCGACGAGGCCGGAGATTTGTGGCTTTCGTGGGGTGGAGGGAGCGATCCGACGGGCTTCGTGATCGGCCGCGCGCCCCGGGTTGGCGACGGCTTTGGCTCGGTGAACGAGGTGCCCGGGCTGTTCCACGAGGCGGGTAGCGCCGACAGCCACCCGCGCCTGGCCGATGGTGGGAAGGTTTTGTTCTTCCAGTCGACGCGCTCCGGCGGTTTCTACCCAGGTGCGATGACGGTGTGGATTGCCACGCGGGGCGAGCCGAGCGTGGACGCCTGGGACGATGTCTTTCCCGTGCCCGAGCTCGGGACCATTTTGGGGGTCAATGCCCCCTGGGTCGATCCGAACGACTGCTCTCTGACCCTGGCCACGCCCCGCCGCGCGAGCGGCTTTTCCCTTGATTTGGCGCGCTCGAGCCGGTCGAACTAATGGCTCCTCGGTTGGGCAAGGACGGGCACGACAGGGTCGTCGAGCTGCTCCTGACAGACAGTCTGGACAGGCCCCTTGGGGGAGCGCCCTACGCGCTCTTTCGGCACGACGATGTGGAGCACGGCAGGCTCTCCGCGGAGGGATATCTGGTCTTCGATCTGCCCGAGGCGCCCGACAGCGCGGATACGCGGGCGTTCGTGCCGCTGGCGGAGCTCTTCGTTTGTCATCGGACCCTGGTGTTCGGTCTTGCGCCGACCCCGGACGACGCCTGGATCCGCGATCGGCTGACGAACCTGGGCTTCGACGCCGGAAGGCCCGATCGACCCGTGAACGAGGCGCGCCTCAAGACGGCCATGGACGCCTTCCTTGCGACGGCCTACGCGCACGGCGAACAAGGCACCTTCGAAGAGCTGCTCCAGGGCTATTATACAGGTCAGTTGGGGGTTGGCGCAGGCATCAGCACGGCGGCCCTCCGCAAGCCACCGCGCGGCCTGTTTCGACGCTTTCGCGAGAAGCGCAGGGCCGCGAGGGCCAGGAAAACCGTGGTCGAGCGGGCCGGCTCCCACTTGGGCGGCTTCTTCGACGTGGAGGGTGGCTCGGTCCGCATGGCGCTCTCCGTGGGGCCCGAGGGCAGCCCGGAGAGCCGCAACCGGGTGACGGTCTTCGATTGGTTTTCGGGCCACGGCACGCCGCCCCGCGAGGGAAACATCCTGACGCCGCTGCTCGACGGGGAGAACGGTTGGGGCAGCGTGGCGGACGACATCGCCGCTTGCCAGAAGGAGCTCTGCATCAGCTCCTGGTTCGCAGACTCCGACATCGAGCTTCGCCGGCCCATGGAGCTTGCCATTGCCAACCCCGAGCAGCGGGAGACGTTTTGCCTGTCGTCCCTCGTGGAGGATCTGGCGAGGCGCGGGGGCACGACGCACCTGCTCGTCTGGAATTGGGTGGGTACTCCGCTGATTCAGCCCACCTTGCGCCGCTGGGCCGTAGAGCCCGACGACCGTATCGAGGTGATGTAGCACAGCCACCCGAACATCTTGGGGAGCTTCCACGAAAAGACGATCGTGGTAGACCGCAAGGTGGCCTACTGCGGTGGCATGAACCTGCGCCAAAATGACTGGGACACGCAGCAGCACGCGGTCTTCGACCCTCGGCGCAACGATCACAAACAGTCGGGCTGGGACCGAAGATCACCCGTGCCACAGCACGAGCCGCGGCACGACCTTACCTTGCGCATCCAGGGCCCGCTGGTAGGCGACATTCACCACAACTTCGTTCAGCACTGGAACGCGGCGTTGCGCCACGAAACGCGGGCGCTGCGTCGTTTCGTCGGGCGAATCGCGCTTTGGCTTTCGGGGTCGGGCCCGGCGTCGGTGCTCGAGCCGATGGACGCGCCGGCGCCCCGGGAAGGCGGCGTGATCGCCCAGTTCGTGCGCACCGACCCCCGTCGAAGGCGGCGCCAACAAGCGGTCATCGACGTGATGCTGCGCGTGATCATGAACGCGCGCAAGGTGCTCTACATCGAAAACCAGTTCTTCCGTTCGCCGACGGTAGCGCAGGCCATGGTCGAGACCATGCGAAGAAAGCCCAATTTGCGCGTGATCGTGTTGACGAACCAGGTGGTAGGCGTGCTGCGCAAGCTGAATCCTCTCGCCTACTGGACGGCCGTCGTGCAAGACCAGATTCGCGCCCAGCGCCCCGATTTTACGCTGTACGAGCTGGTGAGCGCGGGCGTCGTCGACGGCGCCGTGGTGTATCAACCGGTGTTCATGCACGCCAAGGTCATCGTCGCGGACGACGAGTGGGCCATGGTGGGCAGCGCGAA
>CAYLJT010000761.1:0-4156 GCA_964383995.1 uncultured Polyangiaceae bacterium | reverse complement strand
GTGAAGCGCATCATTCAGTTCTTCGAGGACGCGATGACCCGCGACGAGAAGAACCGCGAGGGCCCGACGGTGAAGCCCTTGCTCGACAAAATCGTCGCTCCGATGGCTCAAATTTGCGTGAGCGGCGACCTCGACGAGCGCACCCAATCGAACCTCATCAAGTTCCTCTCGGACGCTCGCGACCCGCGCGCCGAAGCCTGCTTCGTGAAGACCCTCAAGGAGTATCGCCCCGAGGGCAACGACGAGGACATCCGCTGGGTGGCGCGGGCCATCGGCCCCATGAAGCTCAAGGCGGCGGGCGAGCCGCTGCTGCAAGCGTTCCTCAAGGTGAAGCCCTCGAAGCCCAAGGCCAACGCGATTTACCGCGATGTGAACGAGGCGATCATCGCGCTCGCCGACCCCTCGATGGCCCCGCAGCTCATCCAAACGCTGGGCCGTCCCATCCTCGATCCGAAAGATCCTTCGGCCCTCGACGAGACGTTCTGGCAGGTCACCGCGGCCGAAATGCTCGGCAACATGAAGAGCGATGCCGCGGTAAAGCCCCTCATCAAAATCATTTTGGCGCCCTCGAAGTCGGGCATCGCGACGACGGCGCTGATGGCCCTCATCAAGATCGGCAAGCCCTCGGTCATCGCGGCCTCCGCCCTCATCTCGGGCGCGGACACCGAGCTCGTCGAGTACTCGAAGAGCGAGACCTTGAAGGCCGGCGCGGGCCCCGATGGCAAGCCGTCGTCGGACGCGCAAAAGGCTGCGGCGACGGCGCACATCACCACCGCCGCGACGATCCTCTGCTCGATCGGCCGTGAAGACGCCATCGCGCCGGTGCTCGCCGCCCTGGACAAGGCGCCCGACGACACGACGCGCGGCCTGATCGCCCGCGAGCTCGCCAACCTTCCGCCGACCGCCGAGGTCAAGAAGGCCTTCCAAGCGGCCTACGAGAAGACCCCGGTCGACCTCTCGTCGCCGCTGCTCGGCAGCGTGCGCGAGGCGCTCGTCGAGAAGGCCGGTTACTTCCTCGACGCGGGCTTCGTGCCCTGGTTGCTCAAGACGGCCAAAGACGCACGCGGCGACGCCGAGGACGTGGACGCTTTGCGAACGGCCACGCTGGTGACGGCGCTCAAGCTGATGACGCCCGACCAAATGGCGGATGTCGAGGCGTTCGCGAAGACGAAGACGGGCCAGGGCTCGGAGATCGGCAAGGCCCTCGAAAAGGAGATGACCACCGCGAAGCAGATGGTCACGGCCTGCAAAGACAACACCGAGTGCTACTTGGCGAAGCTCGCCGAGCCCGCGTCGCAGGACAAAGCCACGCAGTTTCAGGGCATCAAGGCCGTGTACATGGTGGGCGTCCTAGGCAACGAAGGCGTGCGACCGAAGCTCGTCGCGATGATGCCGAAGCTCACGAGCGCGCTCACACGCGGCCTGTCGGGCTTCGTGATCGAGCACTTCTCGCCCAAGGGCGACGCGAAGATCGCCGAGGATCTCCAGAAGATCATCGACGAGGCGGACGCCAGCAAAGACCAGAACCAGATTCAAAACACACAACCCCTCAAGCAAGTCAGCTACCGCTTGCGGGCGCGTGGTCAGTAAAAAGGTCGGATGATTAGCGTCGAGGTCACGCGCGGTCAGACCGTTGGCCAGTCGCTAGCCCTTCCGGGGGAGCTCGTTCGCATCGGGCGAGCTCCCTCGAACGACATCGTCCTGCCCGATACCCACGTCTCCGGCGAGCACGCGAAGATCGTCGCCACGCCGGACCGCACAGTCCTCTACGACCTGCGCTCCACGAACGGCACGACCGTCGTGCGGGGCGCCGAGCGCTTTCGACTGACCATCGAACAACCGGGGATCGATCTCGAAACAGGCGATCTCATCGAGCTCGGCGCGGGCGACGAGGTCACGATCCTGCGCGTCGTCCTGGAAGGAGAGAGCGAGAGCGAGAGCGTCGTCCAGATACGCGCGCTCTCCGACGTGGGCCCCGCGGCCGCGAAAATCGAGGGCGATCCGAGCTCGCTGTCGAAGATCTACGCGGCGCAAAAGCGCATTGGTCAGGCCAATGACCTGGAAGAGGTCTTGATCGAGATCGCCAATGCGGCGCTCGTCTTGGTGGCCAATGCCACGCACGTCACCCTCGTCCTGCGCGACGACGACTCCGAGGGCGGCGACGGCTCGGCCTCGGCGTACGTGCCTGTGATGACGCGTGTCCGCAAGCCGAACGGCGAAGCGGGGCCGCCGGAGGGGCCGGTGCCCATCGCGCGCAGCGTCTACCGCCGGGTGATCAAGGCGAGGGCCGCTGTGCTCGCCGCCGACGCCCACGAAGACGTGGGCGACTCCGAGTCGATCATGGGCGCCTCGATCCGGAGCACCATCGGTGTGCCCCTTTGGCGGGGCGATGAGATCCTAGGCGTCCTCCAGGCCGACAACCGCAACGCGCCAGGCATGCTCGGCGCGGCCGATCTGGAGATGTGCCTTGTGTTGGCGGCCAATGCGTCTTTGGCCGTGGCCAACGCGCGGCTCATCAAGCGCCTTGTTTTGGCCGAAGAACGCCTGCAAAAAGAGAACAGCTTCCTCAAGGGCCGCGAAGAAAAGCGGCGCGGCGGGGGCAAGGCGCAAATCGAGATCATCGGGCAGAGCGCTGCCATGCGTGAGGTCCTGAGGCAGCTCGACAAGGTGGTCGACACCCGCGTCACGGTGCTCATCGAAGGTGAGACGGGCACGGGGAAAGAGCTTATCTCGGCCGCGGTACACTACCGATCACGCCGCCGCGACAAGCTGTTTGTCGCACAAAACTGTGCGGCTTTGGCCGAAAGTCTGCTGGAGAGCGAGCTCTTTGGCCACAAGCGAGGATCGTTTACGGGCGCCACCGAAGAAAAGAAGGGCCTGTTCGAAATCGCCGACGGCGGCACGCTGTTTCTCGACGAAATCACCGAAACTCCCCTCTCCCTGCAGTCGAAGCTCCTCCGTGCCCTGCAAGAGGGTGAGATACGCCCGGTGGGCGGCACCGTCGCGAAGCACGTCAATGTCCGCATCGTGGCCGCGACGAACCGCAACCTGGAGGACGAGGTCAAAAAAGGGCGCTTCCGCGAGGATCTCTATTATCGCCTCAAGGTGTTCCCGATCCGACTGCCACCCTTGCGCGAGCGGCGCGATGACATTGCCCTGCTCGCGTCGAGCTTCCTGGAGCGCTACGCCGAGGAGATCGGCAAGCCCGCAGGGGGGTTCTCCCAGCAAGCGATGGAGCTCATGACGGCCTACGACTGGCCTGGAAACGTGCGCGAGCTGCAAAACGAGGTGCAGCGGCTCGTGATTCAGCTCGACCCGGGGGCCTTCGTGACGCCCGAGCTCTTGTCGCCGCGCGTGCGCCAAATCGAGGGCCTCGTGGGCCGCGCGGGCGTCACCAAAGGCAACTTGCGAGACATGATGGACTCGGTCGAGAAGTACTTTCTGCTGGAGGCCCTGCGCGACCACAAGAACAACAAGACGAACGCGGCAAAGACACTCGGTATCACCCGCGAAGGGCTGCACAAGAAGCTTCGTCAATTTGGTATCTAAGGGAATCGTCCGGGAGAACACGGGGAATCATGCAAAATCTTCACAGGGCCTTCGTTCTGGTTTCTGTCGCGGCGCTGTCGGTCATGGGCTGTAAGAAAGAAGCAGAGCCCGAGCTCATCACGGTGTCCTCTGCCACGCCCGCGACCGTCGCCTCCGACAGCGCGCCCGCTGCGGACACGGTCGCCTCGGCGGAGGCACCGAAGCCGGTCCCGATGCCCGTCACGCACACGACCGCCACGGCGCCCGTCAAGGGCGAGTCGATCGACGCCTGTTGCGCGGCCCTCTCCGCCGTGGAGCGCTCGGGCCGCGACGCGGCGACCAAGGCCAAGTACCGTCAAGCGGCGGCCGTTTGCCCCGGCATCGCGGCCCTCGTGAAGAGCGGAAAGACCCAGCGTGGCCCGGGCCTGGCGCAGGTGAAGTCCGCGCTGGCCGGCACCTCCGCCCCCGCGGAGTGCAACTGACATCCTGCCTCTGAGCTCCGCGCGTCGTGGGGCGGCGTGTCCGAGACACGCGCCCCCGATCCGGCGGAGCGACGGCTCGCGGCTCGTCGTCGCGCGCGCCGCGCATCAAGCACCCTAACCCCTTGCGAAGTGGTCGAAGCCAGCCG
>CAYLJT010000760.1:0-4191 GCA_964383995.1 uncultured Polyangiaceae bacterium | reverse complement strand
CACGACATCGGGAGCCTGGCGTCGCTGCGCGGCGCCCGCGCGCCGTCGGTCGTGGTGGTGGTCGACAACGGCGGCGGACGCATTTTCGACGAGCTGCCCATCGCCGAGCAGCCGGCGTTCCGCGAGCTCGTCGACCGCTGCTTCGTGACCCCGCCCGGGGTCGCGATCGAGCACGCCGCGGCGGCGTTTTCGATCCCGTGTCGCACCGTGGAGACGCGCGCGGCGCTGCGCGAGGCCTTGCGCGAGGCGCTCACGCGCGATGGAGCGACGATGATCGTGGCGCGGGTGCCCCCCGAAGGCGGGAGTAAGCTCCGCGTGGCACTGCGCAGGCGGGTCGCCGAGCAGCTCGGGGCCGAAGGAGAGAGGTTATGAACGGCGCGCCGTCGGACATCGAAAAAGGCTCGTTTCGCGCTTGGATCCTGGCGGCGCGGCTGCAAACGCTGTTGGTCGGCGTGGTGCCCGTGGTGGTGGGCACCGCCGTGGCCCACGCCTCGGGCGGCGTGCGCTGGAAGGCGGCGTTCGCGGCGCTGTTCGGCTCGGTGATGATCCAGCTCGGCACCAACTTCGGCAACGATCTGTTCGACTTTCAAAAGGGCGTCGACAACGCGGAGCGCGTGGGCCCGCCGCGGGCGGCCCAGCTAGGTCTTTTGACAACCAATGAATTGGCCGCCGGCATGGCCGTTTGCTTTGGCCTGGCGACGCTGGCCGGCGTGTACCTCACGAGCCTCGCGGGCTGGCCCATCGTGGTCATCGGCGTGCTCTCGATTTTGTCGGGCATCTCCTACACCGGCGGGCCCTATCCCCTCGGCTACAACGGCCTTGGCGATGTGTTCGTGTTCGTCTTCTTTGGCCTCATCGCGGTGGGCGGCACGGCCCTCGTGCAAGTGGGACACTGGCCCGCGCTCGCGCTGTTGGCAGCGGTCCCGGTAGGCGCTTTGGCGACCGCCGTGCTGGTCGTCAACAACACGCGCGACTGCGAGACCGACCTGCGCTCGGGCAAACGCACGCTGGTGGCGCGCTACGGGCGCTTGTTCGGCATCGGTGAGTATGTGGTCTTGCTGCTCGCGGCGTACACCGCGGTGGGCCTCTTGCCGCTTCTGTTCTCGCTGTCGTGGGTCGCGCTCTTGCCCTGGCTGACGCTGCCGATGGGGCTCCGTTTGATGGCCGCCATCATGGAGAACAAGGGCGCCGCGCTGAACCCGTACCTCGGGGCCACGGCGCGGCTGCTCGCGCTGTTTGGGCTGCTGCTCGCTGTGGGAATCGCTTGGTGAGCTCGCCCGTCGTGGCCTCCCAGCTCGTGGTCTGGGAGCGACGCATCGAGCGCACGACGGGGGGAGCCAAGGGGCGCTTTCGCGCGCGAAATGGCGCTTTTTTGCGGCTCATGGCTGCGGACGGGCGGGTCGGGCTGGGGGAGGCCTCGCCCCTGCCAGGCTATTCGCAGGAAGACCTGGCGGCTTGCGTTGCGGCCCTTCGGGACGCGCATGTGTGGTGCGCGGAGCAGGCTCTCCGCGAGCTGCGTCTGAGACATCTGCCGGCGGCGCGCTTCGCCGTGGAGACGGCCCTCGTGGATCTCGAAGCCCAGGCCCGGGGGCTGCGTGCCGCGGAGATCCTTGGAGGTGCAACGAATCCAACGCGCGTGCCGCTCGCGGGCTTCGCCGGGGCGGCCGTGGACGGCGAGGCCTGCGTGCGGCGCGCTGAAGAGCTGGTGAAGGCCGGTCTTGGCTGCCTGAAGGTGAAGGTCGGGGCGGGCCCCTTCGATGACGAGCTGGCCGTGCTGCGTGCGTTGCGAGGCGCGTTGGGAGACGGCGTGGCGCTGCGGCTCGACGCGAACCAGGCCTGGTCGCTCGAAGAGGCTGAGCGCCACTTGGACGCTCTAAGCGCGGTGAGTCCCGCGTGGGTGGAAGAGCCCTGCCGGCCCCTCGACAACCTGCGCCTGCAAGCTCCCGTGCCCTTGGCGTTCGACGAATCGCTGACCGACGCGACGTTCGCGGAGCGCGTGCTGTCGGAGCCGCCGCCGGGCCTCGCCGCGGTGGTGGTCAAGCCGGCCATGTTGGGCCTGTGGCGCGCGCGTGCGCTCGCGTTGAGGGCCCTCGCCGCGAACCTCGCGGTGGTGGTGACCCACCTTTTCGATGGGCCGGTGGGCCTCGCGGCGGCGGCGGAGCTCGCGCTGTCGTTGCCGAACGCCGCGGCGGCGGGCCTCGCGCCTCACGACGTGTTGGCTACGTTTCAGGTGTCGGTCCCGCAGGTGCGCTCGGGCCGTTGGCTGGAGCCGTCCTCCACGCCCGGGCTCGGTCTCGTGTGGGAGCCCGCATGACCGGCGACGGCCTGTCGTTGGCCCGCGCCGCGCGCGAGAGGCCGGACGAAATCGGCTTGGTTTTGGCTGATTCCGGGCAGGCGTTGGGCTACCGCGAGCTCTGGGCGCAGGTCGAGCCGTTGGCCCTGGAGCTCTCCCGACGGCATCGCGACGCGAGCACGGTGGACGTGTTCACAGCCCAGCTCGACCTGCCGACGGTGCTCAGGATCTTCGCGTATTTGGAGGCCCAGGTGCCGTTTCTGCCGCTCCATCCGCGCCTCGTGGAGAGCGAGCGGGAGCTGCTTCGAAGCGGGGTCGCCGGGGCCGCCGTGCCCACGGAGGTGGCGGCTTTGGTGGCCACTTCGGGCACCTCGGGGGAGCCCAAGCTCGCGCTTTTGCCGCGTCGCGCGTGGCTGGCCAGCGCCGCCGCGAGCGAAGCGAATATCCCGTGGCAAGAAGGCGATCGTTGGCTTTTGGCCATGCCCCTCGCGCATGTGGGAGGTCTATCGATCGTCACGCGTTGCTTGCTCGCACGGCGTCCGATCGTGATGCTGCCGCGCTTTTCGCCCGAGGCCGCGCTCGCCGCGCTGAAGCACCAGGGCGTCACGTTGCTGTCGCTCGTGCCAACCATGCTCGCGGCGCTGCTCGACCTCGACCGCGACAACCTGCTGAGTCGCGCGCGGGGCGTGCTGCTCGGCGGGGCCGGGGCGCCCCCCGCGTTGCTCGAAGCGTGTGCGGAGCGAGGCGTGGCGGTGGCCCCCACCTACGGTCTGACCGAGGCTTGCTCGCAGGTGGCGACGGCCCCGTTGTCCCGGACACCCGATGCAAGAAGGGGCGTAGGCCGGCCTCTTCTCGGCACGAGCGTGCGCATCGCGGGCGCCGAAGGCGAGCCCGGGCGCGAGGGCGCGATCCTTGTCCGCGGGCCGACCCTGATGCGGGGCTACCTCGGGCACGAGCCCCTCGGCGATGGGTTCTTCGACACCGGCGATGTGGGCCTGTTCACGCCCGAAGGCGAGCTGCGCGTGCTCTCGCGGCGCAGCGATTTGATCGTGACGGGCGGCGAAAACGTGTACCCCGCCGAGGTGGAGCAGGTCCTGTGCGCCCTCGGCGAGGTGCGCGATGCGCTGGTGTTTGGCGTCGACGATGCGCGTTGGGGGCAAAAGGTTTGCGCTCAAATCATCGTGAGCGAGCCCGCCACGTTTCGCGAGGAAGAGCTGCGCGAGGCGCTCGCGGCGCGCCTCGCCAAGCACAAGCACCCGCGGGAAATTCGCGTGGTCTCGGCGTTGCCACGCACGCCGCTGGGCAAGCCCGATCGCCGCGCCGCGGCCCTGGCGTGGGGCCCTAGCTCGACGACGAGCTAGCCTTTTTGCCGCGTCGATCCAGCCATAGCAGGGCGGCCGGGAGCACCACCACGGCGGCCAGCAGGCAACCGACCTCGCCGATCACCGCGGCGCCGCCCATGCTGCGCACGGCGTAGTTGGTGGAGCGCAACAGCGCGAGGTAGCCAAAGACCGTGGTGAGGCTGCACAGGATCACGGCGCCGCCCGTCTCGCGCACCGCGGTGAGCGCGCCTCCGGCCCCCTCGCGCACGTAGCGCTGCATGATGTTCACCGCGTAATCGACGCCGATACCGAAGGTGAGCGGCAGCGCGATGAAGTTCAGGAAGTTGAGCTTCATGCCCACCCACACCAAGAGGCCGGCCATCCACGCGGCGCCGACCAGCAGCGAGCCCATCACATAGACCGTCGAGCGGCCGCCGCGGAAAGCCGCCAAAATCACCAGCAAAGTGGCGAGGAACGAGACGGCGACGGCGGGCGGGACGTCGTGAATGATGGCGGCCCACATGTCCGCGTAGATCACCGCGCGGCCCGAGCCGAGCACCACGCTGCCGTCGGGCA
>CAYLJT010000759.1:0-4192 GCA_964383995.1 uncultured Polyangiaceae bacterium | reverse complement strand
GGAAGGTGCCCAGTGTGCCCCCGAAGATGGCCGCGCCGACCGCGATGCACGCCAGGGAGGTCCGCGTGATGGCCGCCAGATCGCGGCCTTCGACGCAGTCCTCTGCCACGCTGCCGGGAGCTCGAAGCAAGCGAGAGACGAGGACCGCGCTCACGAGGCACCTCCCAAGAGCGGCAGACCGACCAGCCAAACACGCAAGCACAACGCCGAAGCGAAGATGGCGAAGCCGGCGATCGCGAAGCCGAGCAGCGTCCGACGTGCGGCGGGCACGCGGCTGCTCAGCGCGCCCACGTCGCGCAGGAAGGTGCCTAGTCCCAGGATCGACGCCGCGAAGAGCCCCATCATGGCCGTGATGGCAGCCACGTCAGGGGAGTCGCTGGTGACCACATAGAGGGCCGCCGCAGGCGCCAATCCGGCCAGAACCAGGCCTGTCTTGGCGGAGGCGCGGCTCGCCGCGCGGGCAACGTCGAGGGGCGCCACAGGGGCGTCGAAGACGAGCATGGCAATGTACAAGGCAGGGACGCCCAAAGCACCCACGGCGAAGAGCGCGAGGGGCACCGTCGCCGCGTGCTGAACCAGTGAGAAGCCCCCTTTACGAGCGCCAAGAGCCAGGCCGTAGGCGGCCGCGAGGCCGAGGGACGCCGCAAATCGCTTGGCTTCGTCCGGCCAGGACGCCGGCTGCCCCTCGCCCAGCAACCATGCTGTCTTGTTGGAAGGCAGCGGGGCGGACGGGGATTCGTCCACGGGAAAATCCGACAACGTAGCTTCCGATGACATCGATAACCTCCTTGGGGATGCTCCAAGGAAACGCTCTCGATGGGGCGAAGGCGCACAGGCCATGCGGAAGTTTTGGGACGAGGTTGTGGCGAGCGTGTGGCGACGCGGGGCAGCGGGGCCCGGCAGCGCGACAGAGCAAGCGAAGCGCCGATGAGCGGAGGGGAGATCTTCCTTTTCCGCCCTTCATTCCACGCGAAAACGCTGGAATCTTTGGGTCAATACGCCTTGGTGATGGGCCCCGTCTCGATGACCTCGAAGTCGGACAGGTGCACCTCGCGCATGCTGGAGAGCTCATGGGTGTCCCAGCGCTCGTCGGGCGCCCCATGGATGTACAGGCGGGTGTCGTCGGGCGCCCTGTCGGCCAAGATCAGCCCGTAGTGTTTCAGGGCGGTAAGGATCGTCTGCACGCGCGGCGTGAAGCCGCTGATGTCGACGCTCGCCTTGAGGCGCAGGCGGCCGCCCATCGGGAGCATGTTGGGGTTGTTGATGCCTTGACCCGGGTTGGTGGCGGGGAAGACATAGGCATTCTGGGCGCTGTAGGCCGCGAAGCGAATGGCATGTTTGATTTCACCCTTCTCGGTCTCGTCGTAGCGAATCAGGCCTGGAAAAATGGCGAGGCCCGCCGCGTCCGCGCTCCCCGAGCCCGGCGGCCGCTGCTCGTTCTGCAGGAGATCCCATATGACGCCCGACGTGGCGTACCAGCCTTCTGGCGTCGCCGAGACGAAGAAAAGCTCGTAGAGCTTGCACTCGTCCGTCTGAATCAAGAGCAAATGGCGGTCGTGCGCGTGGGGCTGTATGGGGGGATCTTTCGGGATCGGATAGGGGCCCGGATCGCTGTTGTAGGGGACACCAAACTTGACTGGCACCTTCGGCACCGAGTCATCGACATAGCCGAACGGGAACCCCTCTTGGTTGTTGCCGAAGCCGCGATAGAGCTCTTTGTTGGCGCCTAAACTGGCAATGTAGGCGCTCGACATGGGGTCGACCGGGGCGTTCGAGATGTCGGTGTTCCACCAATTATCGGCGGGAAAAATCGGACATACATTGGCTCCCTCAGGGAGTTGGTCGGTCCATGTGCCTTGTCCGTTGACGACGCCGTCCGACTCTTCGGGGGGGTTGTCTCCCCCGCAGCCAAAGAGGGCCAGGGCACCGAGCACGAGTCCTTGGACACCCACTAAGCTCAACAACTTCATCGATATAGCCGCGAGCCTAGCACAGCTCTTCCGGACCTCCAGCGCCTTTCCGAGCGAGAGAACGGGAGCACCAGACCTGCTTGACGTAACTGTAACTTTCCCATGTGCGCACACGAGGCACTGTTGGGTGGCTCTCAGGCGGGCTCGTTTTCCACACTTGCTCTCCAGATACGCTCCGCGCTTGTCAGCTCGACGCCGACGTGTAGCGCCCGATGGCCGCTACCCAAAAGCGCCTGGCGACATAGGAGAACAAAAAGGCCCCCACGAGGGAGGCCACCGCCGTTTGCGCCGACAAAACCCCGAGCAGCGCCTCGGCGGGGTAGGTGGTCATCAGCGCGAGGGGGATGATGAACGTCAAAACGAAGGCCAATACGCCCTTCATCATCGAGATGGGCCAGCGCGCGAAATCAAAGATGGAGCTCAAAAGATAGGCGAGGTTGTCCAGCCGAACGACCCAAAAGGCCGCGGCGATCACCAGGATCCAGAGCGAGTAGAGCACCATGATGGCGGCCCCGAAGAGCAGCAATGCGAGCAGCACGTCGCCCAGGGCCGGGGCCCGTCCCAGCAACGAAAAGGCCCAAACGAAGATGCCGATGCCGAGCAGGACGTTGAGCAGCCGGAAGACCTCGAAGCGCGAGGTCGACACCAAGAACTGCGCGTCGGCGGGCTTCAGAAGCACGAAGTCCAGCGTGCCTGTGCGAATTTGATCGACGATCGCCGCGAGCGACGGGCTCACCGCCCCGTCCAACACGGCGCGCAGGACGACGAAGCAACCCGTCACCACGAGGGCGCTCTCGAAGGTCCAACCGCCGATGTTGGGCCGCTCGTGAAAGGCCACGTAGAGGGGCGCCAAGCTCACGGCCACCCACACCAGCGCGAGCACGGCGTCGATGACGAAGTCGGCGCGGTAGGCCGCGGCGAGCGACAGCGAGAGGCGCAGGCGGAGGCCGAGCAGGCCGGCGTAGTGGCGTGCGCGTGTCATGGGCTCCTCACGCGCCGTAGGCGCCGTAACGCCTCAATCCGCGGTTGAAGAGCACGACGGCGAGCAGCCCCGTGCCCGCGACGTAAGCCCACTGGATGCCGACCTCGGTCCACGCTTGGGAGGTGCCGAGGGTGCCCGCGGCGATCTCGGTGGGCAAGGCCAAAGTGTAGCGGAACGGCAGGACGTACGCGGCGCGCGTGAGCCAAGGCGGAAACAGCGCGAGCGGCACGACGTAGCCCGAGAGCACCGAAAACGCGATGAGCCACGCTTGAAAGACGTTGGTCGAGCTCTCCATGAAAAACGCGAGGGCGCCGACCAGGGTGGTCACGAAGAAGTTGATGAGCCAGGCGCCGAGCAGCGCGAGGCCGAAGGCGAGGGCGCGCGTCGGCGTGCCGAGGGGCGCGAAGCCCGTGTAGTGGAGCGCGATGGGCACGAGCGGCAGGCACATCGCCGTGCGCAGCGGCACGACCGCGAGGCTGTCGGCGCTGTACGCGACGATGGGGTGGACGGGCTTCAACAGTCGCTGCGAGAGCGAGCCGCTCTTCACCTCGGTGTTGATTTGCCACACGAGCCACGAGCCCGTGACCTGCCGAACCAAGAGCGCCATGAGAAAGTAGGCCGCGAACGTCTCGCCGTCGTACGCGCCCACCGGCCCGTCGGCGGCGACGGCCGACCACAACGCCAGGCTCACGAGCGGCATCGTCGTCGTCAACATCCACACGACGAGCTCGGCGCGGTAGGCGAGGGCCTCGGCGAAGCCCACGCGGATCATCGTCGGGTAGGCCGCGAGCACGCGTCGAAACGCTCTCACGGCGCGCCGCCCTTCTTGCCGTCGTGCTCGGCGAACAGCTCGCGCAACACCTCTTCGAGCGGCGGATCCTCGACCGTCAAGTCGGACACATCGGCGCGCCCCAAGAGGTGCGAGACCACATCGCGGGTGCGATCGCGGCGCACGTGCAAGACGACGCGCGACGCGCTCTCTTCCTGCACGCGACCGAGCCCATCGAGCACCTCGCGGGGGATGCGCGAAGAAAGTTTGAGCTCCAAACGTTTGTCTGGTCGCATCTGCGCGACCAAGGCGGAGAGGCTGCCGTCGTAGCGGATGCGGCCCTCGTCGATGATGATCACGCGCGCGCACCGCGCGAGGACGTCGTCCATGTAGTGCGACGTGAGCAGCACCGTCGCCCCCGTGCGCTCGTTGTAGGCTCGAACGAACTCGCGCACTTTGAGCTGCATGGCC
>CAYLJT010000758.1:0-4193 GCA_964383995.1 uncultured Polyangiaceae bacterium | reverse complement strand
CCGCCGTGCATTTCGTGGCCAATCACGGCTACAAGCTCCTCCCCCACTACACCTTCGACATGGCCACCGGCCAGTGGCGGCACCGTCGGGGTCGGCCCGCGGCGCCCATGCGCCTTTCTGAGCTCAGCTACCGCTCGGGCAAGCTCGAGTACCGCTCTCGCCACTCCACCGAGCCCGAGTGGGTGCTCTCCGGCTACCTCGACGAAGCCAAGCGCCTGGTGGACGAGGCCGTCAACGAGTACCGCACAGAGAAGAGCTGGGCGGCCATCGCGCCGACCATGGCAGACGCCGATCCCGCGCTCGCGAAGCTCCGTTGGTTTCCTCTCCCCGAAGAGATCCTGGCCGAGCTTCAGGGAAAGACCGAAGAGAGCCGCTGCTCCTTCCACCTCGGTGGGGACTGAACACCATGCATTTCCAGAAAGCCATCCTCGCGGGCCTCGCGTGCCTGTTCTTCGGGGCCTGCGGAGCCAACGAAAACACCCCTGTCGAAGCCCCGATGGGGCCCCGCGAGTGCGCCGCGGTGTGCGGTCAGGGTGAGGCCGGTGCGCCCCTCCTCGCCAACCTCTCCGAGCGCGCGACCTTCGCGGGTGGCTGCTACGACGAGGTCGTCAAAGACGGCAAGAGCACGGGGAAGATGGTCGTCAACCTGGTGATCACCGAGGAGGGATCCGTGTGCCGAGCCGCCCTGGCGGAGGACACGACGGGCTCGGCGGACCTCGGCCGCTGCGTCATGGCGCGTCTCTCCTCAGGCACCTACCCTGTCCCGGCGCAGGGCTGCGTAGTCATCAATGTGCCCCTTTCCTTCCGTCCAGGAGAGGCCAAGCCCAGCCCGTGCAGCGCCCTCTTGGCGGTCATCAACGAGGGTGTCAATGCGCTGCCCGAGGTCAAGAGCGGCGACGAAGCCGCCCCGTCGCTGCGCGCCTTTGCCGACGCCATGGCCGCCATGGGCGACAAGGCCAAGGGGGTCTCGGGCGGCGGCGACGCGGCAAACGCCCTGCGAGACGAGTATTTGACCATGACAGGGGCCATCGCCAGCTCGGCGCGCGCGCTCGCGGACGCCATGGACAAAAAAGACGAAGAGGCCATGAAATCGGCGCGAACGACGCTGCAAGACGCGGTGAAACAGGAGGGCCCGCTGGTCGAAAAAATCAACAACGCCTGCCAAAATGAGGAGCCGAAAAATTAGGGGCTTGCGAAGAACGCTCGAAGCGGTACACTGAACGCCCGTTTAGCAAGGAGCATCCATGTCCACCGCGGAAACCACCCCGAGCCCCGTCCTGCCGCCTTCCCTTCAAGACCTCGTCGACCTGTTCCAGGGCCCGCTGCAAGCCGTTCGTTTTCCCGACATCGACGCCGAGCGCCTCATGGCCCTCGTGGCCGAGGTGGGCGTCGCGCAAGAGGCCGTCGAAGAGGCCGAGCAGCTCCTCGCGGAGGCCAAGCGCGAGCGGGAAGAGCGCTTGGAAGCCCTGGTCAACAAGGCCCACCGTGCCCTGGCCTATGCCCGCGTGTTCGCCGAAGAAGACCAGGAGCTGTCCGCAAAGCTTGCCACGGTCAACCTGCCCAAGAGCCGCAAAATTCCGGCGGGCGAAGCGCCTTCCCATCAAGACGCGGCCCCGAGGCGGCGCGGCCCGAAGCGCCGTCCTTCGGTGGAAGAAGCCCTGTCGCTGCCTGCCATGGAGCCTGCGCCCTTGCCCCATTGAGGACGCTCAGGCACGCTCGACCGGGAGGCGGATCGCCGAGGTCAGCGAGCTTCTTGCGAGCAAGGGCCCGTGTGCGAAAGCGCGGGCCCTCAGGGGTCGCCGCAGCCGGCTGGAATACCGGCGGCCACCACGTCGACGCCATCGACGCAGAAGTTCTCGGGGGCGACCGCATAATATTGGGCGATGAAGCCTGCCAATGCTTGCAGGTCAAAACAATCGGAGCGCAGCGAAAAGCCCCAGGCGCTGGCCGC
This sequence comes from uncultured Polyangiaceae bacterium, assembly GCA_964383995.1. Taxonomy (GTDB): domain Bacteria; phylum Myxococcota_A; class Polyangia; order Polyangiales; family Polyangiaceae; genus CAYLJT01. The sequence goes on along the minus strand of CAYLJT010000758.1, from coordinate 2,242 downwards.
GAACAGGACGTCGAGCTTGGGATCGGGCGTGACGATGAAGCGGTTCTTCAAGGGCGCCACGCACAAGGGGTCGGCCAACTGCGCGTCCAAGAAGGCTTGCAAGTTGGCCAGCTCGGCGTCGCACCCCGCAGGGCAGTTGTACGAGATGACGACCGCCCCGTGCTCCAGGGAATGGACCCAGTAGCCGCGCGGAACCGGGGAGGTGTACGTCTTGAAGGCGGCCCAAATCGGGTAGTGCGGGCCGGACGTGGGGGGGTTCGTGGAGTAGGTGACGGGAGAGCAAGCCGCCACGTGGGGTGAGGCGTCGATCGCGTGACTTTGCACGACGGTCGTGCACAGGGGGCCTTGACCGCCCTGCCCACCCTGACCGCCGCCGCCCACGCCGGACTGGCCTCCTTGGCCACCACTGCCACCCACGCCCGACTGGCCTCCTTGACCGCCACTGCCACCCACGCCCGACTGGCCTCCTTGACCGCCACTGCCACCCACGCCCGACTGGCCGCCACTGCCACCCACGCCCGACTGGCCTCCTTGACCGCCTTGACCGGCGCCACCGCCGCCCACACCGGGTCCGCCCGCCTGTCCCATACCGCCGTGGCCGCCCGCGCCGCCTTCGCCCGCGCCGCCAACGCCCGGTTCGCCGCCCTGCCCGCCCGCCCCGGATGAGCTGGTGGTCGTGGTCGCCGTCTGTCCACCGCCGCCGTCGGGCTTGACCGTTTGCACCGGATTCGGGTGCTCTTCGACGGTGCCACAAGCGAACGCGAACAGGGGCGGCCCACAAAGGGCGAGGCTTGCCGCGAGCCAACGGCCAGAAACAGCAGAAAAAGACGAAGACATCGCGTCAGCCTAGCCCAAAAAGACCGGCGGTGCAGCGAAAGCCGAGCAGGAGCTCACTTGCCGAGGGCCTTTTCGACGGCTTCTTGCGCGTCCACGAGGGCTTTCCACAGGCCCTCTTGATCACCCCGAACAATCAGCTCGCGCAGAGCTTCCAGCTCGTCGCGGAGCGCGTCGAGGGCCTCGGCGATGCCTTCCGGGTTGGTCAGGAAGATGTCTTGCCACATGGCAGGGGCGTTCTTCGCAGGCGATATCGCGTCCCGAAAGCCCCCCGCCGCCACCTCCCAGGCCTCCTGCCCGTGGCGATTGGCGGCCGCGATCAGCGCAACAGGCAACAATCGCGGAGCGTGACTGACCATGCCAGCCAGGCGATCGTGGTGGACCGGATCCATCACGTTGGGCTTCGCGCCGAGGGCCGAAACAAGGCGAAGGGCCCTGTCCAGGGCCTCTGCGGAGGTGTGCGCGGAGGGCGTCAACAGAAACGGTTTGCCCTGAAAGATGCGTGCGCTCGGGCCATCGACGCCGGCCGAGCGCTTGCCCGTCATGGGGTGTCCGCCGACCCCGTGCACCCCTGGAGGTAGCCGGTCGAGGGCCTCGACGATCGCTTGTTTGGTGCTGCCCACATCGAGCACGAGAGCCCCCGCCTCGACATGCGGGCCCAAGCCGCCAAGCACCTGCAAGATATGCCGAACCGGCGTCGCGAGGATGATCAGGTCCGCGCCGCGCACCGCGTCTTCCCACCCGGGTTGAACAGCGTGCACCCAGCCCTGCGCCAACGCACGAGCGCCAACCGCCGCATCGGCGTCGACGCCGACCACCTGGGAGGCGAGCCCGAAGTCCTTGAGCGCCGCGGCAAACGACCCACCGATGAGCCCGAGACCCACGACCACCGCGCGACAGGCGAAAACCTCGGCCACGAAGCCCACGCGTAGTGGACCCCCAGGAAGCCGTCAACAGCGCACCGAAAAGCGCATACCATGCAACGCGTGCACTCCCCCCTCGAAGCGCTCCTGCAACCGGTTCCCGCTCGCTCGTACCCCCTGCCCGACCTCCTGGCGCGCGCCGCGGAGGCGCCCTTCGAGCCCGCGGAAGCAGGCTCGGTCCACGCCGCCCTGCGAGGCGGTCAGGGCGCGGAGAGCCTCGGACAGGCCTTCGCCTCGGGCTACGTGGCCGCCCTGCGCAGCTTGGTCCCCCTCTCGACCACAGGCGGTCCACCTGCCCTGTGCGTCACCGAGAGCGGTGGCAATGGCCCGAAGGCGATTCACACGACGCTCACGGCGCGCGACGGCGCAACCCTGCTGCGCGGCGAGAAGAGCTTCGTGACCTTCGGCACGCTGGCCCGGCTGCTCCTCGTGGCAGCGACCGAGGGCGCTCGGGAGGACGGTCTACCCAAGATCGTCATGGTGGC
>CAYLJT010000757.1:0-4205 GCA_964383995.1 uncultured Polyangiaceae bacterium | reverse complement strand
CTCGCGGACAAGGGCCGGGCGGTCCGTCTCCCGGTGCACATGCTCGACACCTACACCCGCGTCGCGCGTGCCACGCAGGCCGTCATCGCCCGAACCGGTCGCGAGCCGTCCGTCGAAGAGCTGGAAAAAGAGACCGGCATTCCCCGCGACAAGCTCGACAAGGTGAAGGACTTCTACGCAGAAACGCCGTTTTCGCTCGATCGCCCCGTGGGCGACGAAGACGGCCGGAAGTTCATCGACTTCCTCCAGGAGGAGAACGCGCTGTCGCCCTACGAGCAGCTCGCGAACAACAACTGGAGCGACGAGGTTCGCCGCCTGTTGACCACGCTGACGCCCATCGAGTCGCGGATCATTCGCTGGCGCTTCGGCCTCGACAACGAGGATGAGCTCACGCTCAAGGAGATCGGCGACAAATACAACCTGTCGCGTGAGCGCATTCGGCAGCTCCAAGAGCAGGCGCTCGGCAAGATTCGCAAGCAAATGCGCGAATTCTGATCGGCCACGCCGGTGGCGCGGAGGCCCAGCCCGGGACAGCGACGTCAGGGCTGGGCCGTCGCTTTTTCGTGACCTTTCCAACGCTCTTCCAGGGCGGTCACGACGACTCGGTCCATGGCCTCGCGAGCCGCTCCGACCTTGTCCGGCACGTCGTTGACGAAGATCGCGAAGGCCAAGGGAGACGTGCCCGGAGGGCCGAAGGCGTACCCGGAGAGCGCGGCAACGGCCCGCAGTGTGCCGGTTTTTGCGCGCACAGCGCGACGATCCGCGTAGGCCTTGAAGCGTCCGCGTAGGGTTCCGTCAACGCCGCCGATGGCGAGCTGATTCATGAACTCCACGGCGTTGGGGTCGGTCGCCATGGCGCGAAGCAGGGCCGTCATGGTGGAGGCGCTCACGCGGTTCGCGTCGAACAGGCCCGAGCCATTGGCAACGACGACACCCTCGGTGGAAACCCCCAGCGCTTCGAGCTCGGCGCGCACCGTTGCACCCGCGCGAGCCGCTGTTGCAGCGCTGCCTTTCGGCCCGGCACCGAGCTGTTTGAACAGCATCTCCGCGACGAAATTGTCGCTCGCCTTGCCGAGCGCCAGCAGAAGCTCGGAAATCGGCGGCGAATAGTGGATGGCTAGCTGGGTCTTCGAGCCGCCTCCCGCCTTGACACCGCCGTCGACCTTGATTTCGAGGTCGATCAACACCTCGCGCAGGGCGTAGCCCGCGAATAGGGTCGGGTCCTCGATTCGTTTGGTGTAGCGGCGCATCGCACCTTCGGGGACGGAGCCCGATACGACGGCGGCGAGGCGGCCTTTCGCGTTGGACAGGGTCAACCCCAACTTGTCGGCGGAGCCCTTCTTCGCCGTATCGATGCTGCCTTCGATATCGACAAAACCCCTTGGAAATACGCGGATTTTTGCGTTTTTTCCCACCTCGGCTGGGACCACCGCGAAGGTTATCGTGTTCTCGTCGAGCGAGACTGCAGCGACGGGCGCGCGGAACGGCGCCCACTCGTTGGGTTGCTGGTCAAAGGCGGGGGGCACCATTTGATCGTCGAAATAGCTTTGGTCGACCGCGATCGAGCCGACCCGCTCGATGCCTCGATCCCTCAGCTCGCGAGCCAATTCGTAGAGGGCGTCGGTGGACAGCATGGGGTCCCCCTGACCGCGTAGGACGAGCTGGGGGACGACGCCGTTTTTCAGCTCGCCGTAGAGGCCGGTCGGGATGCGCCGACTCGGACCGAGCCGCCGCAACACCGCTGCAGCCGTTAGAAGTTTAGCGTTCGAGGCGGGGTTCTTGGGCGCGTTCGCGTCGAGAGCCGCGACCACCTCGCCGGTTTGCACGTCGACGATCGCCACGCTGGCCGAGCCATTGAGCTCGCGGATGCGCTTTTGGAAGGCTTGAAGCGCGCTGTTCAGGTCCTCGGACGCGACGGAGGGGGCGGCCGGCGGGGCCTCGGAGCGCGCGGGCGGGGCGTCGGAGACGATCGCAAGAGCAGCGATCGTTGCCGCGCAAAACCAGGGAAAACGCCGTTTCGCGCGGGCCGACTTGTGGTCCACGCGCTTCGCTTCTAGGGTGCGTTCCGATCGCAATGTCATGGAGCTCCGTGGAGGAAACGTGACCCTTCGAATCCTTGCAACGTTCGCGTCCGTCGCCATCGGTTGTTTCACGCTTGGTTGCGGCGCGCCTCCGAAACCCGCCGAAGATCCGGTCTCCAGCGACTCGGGCATGCCTTCCGATGTTTCCTCGACGCCCGCCCCCGCGGCCACCGAGCCCGATCCGAGCGAGAGCGGCAAGCTCAACGAGGAGCAGGAGGCGCAGATGATCATCGCCCTCAAGCGCGGCGCGGAGAAAGCGGCGCAGTGTGGCGAGGTGGTGCCGGGGTCGCCGACCGGGGAGGGTGACGTCGAGATCACGTTCGATGGAAAAAAGGGACGGGTGGTCGAGGCCGTGCCCGGCGCTCCCTTCGCGGGCAGCCCCGCCGAAGCCTGCATCCGCAGGGCGTTCGTGGGTGAGATCATCCTGCCCTTCGATGGGGATCCGAAGATCGTGCACTACCCGGTGAAGATCCCCGAAAAGGGCGCGAAGCCGAAGAGCGGGGGCAAGTGAGCCGAAGGGCCTTCGTTACCTGCGCGCTGGGCTGCTCGGTTGCGCTTTTCTGCGAGAGCGCGCGGGCCGAAGAGCCGGCGGCGGACAGCGTCGAGATGCGCTATCCACCCTCGTCGGTGCGCTGGAAGTTGGTGGTCGGGGGTGCGGCCGTGACCGGCGCGGCGTACGGCCTTTCGTACTTCAGCGCGACCACGTGGTCCGATGTGCCTGGCGCAGAGGCGCTGAAGATCCCGGTCGTGGGGCCCTGGGTCGCGCTCGTGCAAAACGACTGCGCGGCGGACGATCCTGATTGCGGTTTTACCCTTTATTTGCGGGGTTTTCTGACGATCGTCGACGGCTTGGTGCAGGCCGGCGGCGTCGGCCTCGCGGGTGAAGGCCTGTTCATGACGACGGAGGCGGTGTCGGTCTCGCCCGCCGAAGGGGTGACCGTGCGGCCGGTTCCGGTCGTCACCGCCAACACGACGGGCATCGGCGTCATCGGCTCATTTTGATTCGGTCCGACCTCCAAGATGGAATGGTCGGAGCTTCGAGCACGACGCAGCGCAGACGGCCGAGGGACTCGACGCCGACCTCGATCGGCGCGCCGTAGCCCAGCAGGAGCGGCTTGTTTTCGCTCGTCCACAGCGGGCGCAAGCCCAAGAGATCGCCGGCGCGCAGGCGCCGTCGCTGGCTCGCGTAGGCGATCGATTCGGCGCCCGTGAAGGGAGGGCTCGCGCTCGCACCGCGCACCACGTCGTCGCCGATGCGCAGCTCGAAGCGCAGCGATGAAGGGTCGTGGACCTCGTCGCGGGTGACCAGCGTGGGGCCGAAATGCGCGGCGATCGGCGCGCGCCACGGCTCCTTCTGCGGCGAGCGCCAAGCGACGAGCACGGCGTAGCCGAGGATCGCGGCGCTCGCTTCTTCGGGCGTTGCGAGATGGAGATCGTCACCCAACACCGCGCCGACGCAGAGATCGAGGTGCGGAAAGGACGGCGTTCGCTCGCCGACGACCGGCGCGCCATGCCCTGCCAACGCGCGCGCGTCGCCCACTTCGCAAACGGGCTCCGCGCCTTCGTTCGAAGCCACTTGCACGTAAAGCGCGCGGTCCGTGTCGAGGGGCGGAAGGAGCACCAAACCCTCGGGCGCGAGCCGCGCGGCAGAGGGTCTTCTCCCCGCACGGAGGCCCTCGTCGAGCTCCGCGAGACCCGCCGCGCCCAGGGAAAACACGCGGCGTTCGAAATCCATCGCCGCGATCCACGGACCCCACGGCAGGTGCGGGAGCAGCGCGTTGCCGAGCTCGACCACGTCGTAGAACGCGCCGTCGCGCTCCAACGCCAGAAGAGGCGTCGGCACCGATTCGTACAGCACGCGCGCGATCCTCACGCAGCCCCCGCGATCCGAGTTAGGGCCGAAAAACGGCCGTAATTTGCGGTTTTTTTGGTCCCCGGCGGGGCCGCGTGCGGCGGGCCCTGGACCCCTGCGCGGTGGCGCGGTATCCGACCGTCTACGCCGGTCACCGGCAGGAGCGCGGTCATGAGCAAACGGACCAAGTTCGTCTTCGTCACCGGTGGGGTCGTCTCCTCGATCGGCAAAGGTCTCGCAGCGACGTCCATCAACGCGCTGATGGAAGCGCG
>CAYLJT010000756.1:0-4211 GCA_964383995.1 uncultured Polyangiaceae bacterium | reverse complement strand
GGCGACGAAAATGCTTCCGTCCGTTTTATCACCGAGGCCCGCGCGACGAGCCGCCTCAATCACCCGAATTCAGTCTCGGTCACCGACTTCGGCAACGCCAACGGCCAGCTCTATCTCGTCATGGAGTTTCTGCGCGGCCGGGACCTCGCGCGCATCACGCTCGAAGAGGGATTTCTGCCTTTTCGGCGCGTGATCGACATCATGCGCCAGGTCCTCGCCGCCCTCGCCGAGGCCCACCACCTTGGCATCATTCACCGCGACCTCAAACCCGAGAACATCGTGATCGAACGGCTGCGCAGCGGTCGCGATTTTGTAAAGGTCGTCGACTTCGGCCTTGCAAAAATGAAACAGGTCGAAGCGGCCGACGCTTCGAACATCACAAGCCCCGGCATCGTCTGCGGTACCCCGGACTTCATGGCGCCGGAACAGGCGCGGGGGGATGCCATCGACGGCCGCAGCGACATCTACGCCTGCGGCGTGATCCTCTACCAGCTCATCGCTGGGCGACTGCCCTTCGAAGCCGAGTCGCCCACGCAGGTGGTCTTGATGCACCTGTCGGTGCCGCCGGCGGACCCGCGACGCATCGCGCCACACCGCCACATCCCGGACGACCTCGTCGAGGTGACAATGCACGCCCTCGAAAAGGAGGCCGACCAGCGCTACCAAGACGCGGACGAGCTCTCGGAGGCCCTCCGCGAGGTGGAGTCGAACCTCGAATCGACGGCGTCCGTGCGCGTCGGCGCTCGCGAGGTGGCTGTGCTCTCGCGCTGCCCGACGTGCGGCGCGGTGGTGCCTCCCGTGCAGAAATTCTGCGGCGACTGCGGCACGCGCATCAACCGCATCCCGTCCGAGCGCACCCCGGCTGCGCGCCGGAGCGACGATCCGCCGCGCCTTCCCCTGCCCTTGGCAGCTCGCGAGTCCGACCTCGCGTGGTTCAGCGATCGCCGCGACGACGTGAGCGGCGCGTTGCTGGGCGTGCGCTTCGTTGGCGAGCACGGCGCTGGAAAATCAAGACTCCTGCAGACAATCGAACGGGAGGCCGTGGAAGAAGGCGATCTCGTCGTCGCAACCGGCCCCGACCCGTTTTGGATGGAAGTCGCGCACTACAGCGTTCGGCGCGCGATCGCGCACCTCGCAGGGCTCCCTTCGGACGGCGGAGGCAACGCCGAGTGGGCCGCGGCAAGCTCGGAGGCGCGCCGAGGTCTCGCCGAGATCTTCGGTGACCGGAGCCGTCCCTCGGACTCCCAACGCTTCGGAGCGCGCTCGATTCGCACGGGCCTGAACCCCGACGAGCGACGCTTCATGGTGGCCGAAGCACTGCGCTGGGCGATGACGCGCGCCCACGAGCGCGCACGCGATCGCCGTGCGCTGCTGCTGATCGACGATCTGCACGCGATCGACGGGGTGAGCCGCAACGCGTTCGCCGACGTGCTCGCCGAACCACCCCTTGTGCCGATCTTGGTCCTCGCTAGCCACATACCGAACTTCGACTCCGGGTGGGAGGGTCCGAGCCGCCTGTTGCGCGGCCTCTCCGCCGAGCTTGCCACGTCTCTCTCCGGCGGCCTTCATCTGCCGGCGGGCTCCACCGACGAGCGCACCGGAGAGGTGCTGCCCCTCTACCTCGACCAAGTCGTGCGCCTGGCGCAGGAGGCGGGCGGCGAGCCGCCCTCGCGCCTGGCCGACCTCCTCGCGCAGCGCGTCGAACGGCTGTCGCACGGCGCACGCCGGGTGTTGCAAGCCTTTGCGGTGGCGGGCGACGTCACGAGCCGGCCCATGCTGCGTCGCTTGCAAGAGGGCATTGAAGACCTCGACGACTGCCTGGAGCAACTGCTCGCCCGCGGCATGATCGTGCGGCGCGACCTCAGCTGGGTGGAGCGCGCAGCCTTGTTCTCCATAGGAATCGCGCCGACCGAGGAGATGTTCGGCACGACCCATCCGCTGCTCCGCGAGGTGGTGTTGATGGGAATTCCCGCCACTGTTCGCCGTGAGCTCCACGCGCGCGCTTGCTCCGCGGACAACGGTGAGCCGGCCATTTTGCCCATCGAAGTGCGCGCGATGCACGCCTACCACGCGGAGGACGCGTTCGAAGCGCCGATGCTCCTCGAGCTCGTGGCCGCTCGCGCGGCTGCCAGCGCCGATCACGCGACGTCGGTGCTCGCGCTGCGACGCGGCCTCGACCTCGCGCGCCGCGAAATGTCGCGCGGTGGCATCGACGATCCCGTGCGCGCGGTGGTGATCTTCAATCGCAAGCTCGGCGACGCTCTGGCCCACGCGGGCGCCTTGACCGACGCCGACGGCGTGCTGCGCGAGGCCCTCGACCTCGCGGGACCCCGTGGTGCCGATAGGGCACTGGTGCTCGCTTCGTTGGCGAACGTGTCAAACCTGCGCGGGCGAGCCGCCGAAGCGCAGGTCTACGTTCGAGAAGCGAAAAACCTGGCCCAACGGGAGGGCCGCGCGGACGTGCTGAGCCTCCTCGAAGAAGCGCACGAGGCCTGGCAAGACCGTTGAGCTCGCCGTTTTCGATTCCCCCTCCCGCTGTGTCGGCGCACGCACCGCCTCGCTTCATTGCGCGCTGGGACCTCGACAAAACCTACCTCCGCACCGACTTCGACACGCTCCGCGATCTGGTGCGCACCGCCATCGAGCGGCCCGATCAGAAGCGCACGGTCCCGGGTGCCGGCGCGCTCCTGCGCGAGCTCGGGCGGGCCGGCGCCGAGGTCCACATCCTCTCCGGGAGCCCCGAGCAGCTGCGCGGTCGCCTCGTCGCAAAGCTCCGCCTCGATGGCGCGCGCTACGCCTCGCTCACCCTCAAGCCCAACCTCGAAAACCTGATGCGCCTCCGCTTTCGCGCCCTCCGCGGGCAGCTCGGCTACAAGCTCCCGGCGCTGTTGCTGCGCCGCGCCGAGCTCGCCCACGCGCGCTCGCCGAGCGGTGAGCTCATCCCGGAGGTGCTCCTGGGGGACGACGCCGAGGCCGACGCGTTCGTGTACTCGCTCTTCGCCGATGTGTGCGCAGGCCGCGTCGATCTCGATGAGCTCGCGCGCCTTTTGCGCAGCGGTCGTGCCTACGAGGACACGGTGCAGGATGCCCTGCGCTACGCGAGATATTTGGAGCACGGACCGGTCGTCGATCGCATCCTGATTCACCTCGACAAACAGTCGTCTCCCTCCGACTTTCGTGTCTACGGCCCCCGCGTCGTGCCCTTTTACAACTACCTGCAGGCCGCGTTCGTGCTGCACGAGCGGGGCTTCTTGCCGCCAAGCTCCGTGCTTGCCGTCGCCTACAAGCTGATTTCGGCGCACAACTTCGATGGCATCACGCTCGCGCGCAGCTACGCCGACCTCCTTCGACGGGGCCACGTCACCGGCACAGGCGTCTCTTCGCTCGCGGCAACGCACGCCACGCTCGAAGGCAAACGAACGCCGTGGACGCACGAGACCGCGCGCATGTTGACCGAGCTCGAAGCGCTTCCCCCAGGCCCGGGCTCGGCGGAGGGCGCGTTCGACATCGATTACGCGGCTATCCTCCCGGCCCACAACAAACGCCACAAGGCCTAGGGCCCCGCCGAAGTCCCTCGAAAAATCGACGGCTACGCCTTCGACACCAGGGCTTGCAACCGGGCGCGCAACTTCGGGCTTTCGTGCGCGGCGCCCACCAAGAGCGCCGCGAGCACCTGCGGCGAACACATGGCGAGCCGCTCGCGCAACACGTTGTCGTCGAGGGCGGGACTGGGCGGCGCTTGGCGCGCGAGCCAAGCAAGGCTCACGGCCACCGCGTGCTTGCAAAAGTCGCCGTCGGTGCCGACCGGGCAGGTGCACGAAAACGCGAGGCTCCCGTCCTTCGACCACAACCGCACGGCGTAGTCCTCGGTCCCATGCACCGTCGCTCGCAGCGCGCCGCCCGAGCGGGACAGGGCCACCACGCGGCCGCTGTCGAAGTAGTCCTTACCCCGTCGGTACGCGCCGGCATCCGCGAGGCGCCGGATCACCTCGACATGCAGAATGAACGGTAGGGGCCCCTCCTCCACGCTCACACCCACGCGTTGTTCAAGATCTCGCCGACACCGCCCGCGCCGGGCACGATGTACGACGCCGCATTGAGGCCAAACTCTTCGTTCGGGTGGGTGCCGGGCACCGAGCGCAACGCCTGCGCCGTCGACAAACCGCGATCGAGACGAAGCGCGTAGACCACGAGGTCCGGGTGCTCCTTCG
>CAYLJT010000755.1:0-4227 GCA_964383995.1 uncultured Polyangiaceae bacterium | reverse complement strand
ACGCGGTGACCACGCGCACGACGCTGGCCCTCTTGCGGCTGCGCCACCAGCTCGTCATCCGCCGAGGCCGCACGGGCAGCACCTTGCTCGTCGAGGAGGCTACCGGCTTTGCGTGGGTAGGGCAGACGGGTCATCTTCGGGGCGCCGAGGCCCTTGCCCTGCTCAACGTGCCGCCGGCGGCCGACGTTCCACCGCATGTGCGCGAACGCGAGGCCGCTAAGGCGCTCGCGCTGCTCGGTGATCGAGCGAACGAGCTGGAGGCCTTCGCGAAAGAGCGCGCTGACGCCCTCCTCGATGATCACTTGCGCGTTCGCGCTGCTACCTTCCGTGACGAGAAGGCCGAGACCCGAGAACGCAGCGCGCAGGTCGAAGCCCTGCCCAGGCCCGACGTGATCGGCGTCTTCGTCCTGCTCCCGAAGGTGGCCTGAGGGATGGCGCGGCGTTCCACCCATTCTGGGGCTCGGGCAGCCGAGCTGGCGTTCGACGCCATCTCCATCGAGGGCGGCCTCCTCGCGGCGGACTGGTTGTCACGCGCCGCCCAGCTCAAGGCGCCCCAGCAGGATCCCGCGGACTACGGCGTACCCAAAGGCATCGAGCTGCGTGACGAAATCGGGCGCTCGTGGCGCATCGCCCGGGCGTATTGGGCCGAGCTCGACGCAGGGCGCAAGGCAAAGGCCGACCCCGAGGCGCTGGCTCGTCGCTTCGTCCTCTCGCTCCTGCGCGAGGCGCTGAGCTTCAGCGACCTCGCGGAGCAAGAGCAACCGCTCATGATGGGCGAGCAGTCCTTCCCGCTCACGGCCATCGACGGCGCCGGGCGCGTACCTGTCGTCACCGTCGCAGCGCCGAGCGAACGCTCGAGCAAGAAGAGCGCGCTCGACGAGCCCCACGCGCACCTCGGCGACGAGCACCGGAAGCGCAGCGCCTTTGGTCTAGTGCAGGAGTTCTTGAACGTCTCGAAGGACGCCCTGTGGGGTATCGCCTCCGACGGCCTTACGTTGCGCATGGTCCGTGACAACGCGAGCCTCACGCGCCCCGCGTGGATCGAGATCGACCTTGCGCGCATCTTCACCGAGGGCCTCTATCCCGACTTCGCTGCAACGTGGCTCTTGCTCCATCGATCGCGCTTCGGCCGCGCCAACCACGAGCCCGCGAGCTCTGCGCTCGAGGTCTGGCGGGAGTCTGCCCGCGCGGAGGGGACGCGGGCCCGCGATCGCCTTCGCGGTGGCTTCGAGGAGGCAATCTTAGCGCTCGGCCAGGGCTTCCTCGCGCACCCGTCGAACCTGGCGCTGAGAAGGGCGCTCCACGGCGGCACGCTCAGCAAGAAGGCATACTTCGGCGAGCTGCTTCGCCTCGCGTATCGGCTGATCTTCCTGCTTGCCATCGAGGAGCGGGGGCTCTTGCATCCCCGGGGCACGGCCAAGGACGCCGAGGAGCGCTACGCCCTTGGCTACAGCGTGAAGCGCCTGCGCAATCGCTCTTCACGCCGCGCGGCCCACGATCGCCACGGCGATTTGTGGGAGGCCCTGAAGATCGTGTTTCGCGGACTTTCCACCGGAGAGCCCGCGCTGGGCCTGCCCGCCCTGGGTGGCCTCTTCGCACCTGCGCAGTGCCCCCATCTCGATGCGGCGAGCCTCGACAACCGGGCGCTGCTCGGCGCCATCTTCAAGCTCTGTTGGCTCAAGGAGCCGAGCGGCTTGTCGCGCGTGAACTGGCGCGACATGGGCGCCGACGAGCTGGGCTACGTCTACGAGGGGCTTCTCGAGCTCGATCCCCACATCACCCAGGATGGGCGCGCGTTCTCGCTGCTGGACCACCGAGGCAACGATCGCAAGACCTCGGGCAGCTACTACACCCCCGAGAGCCTGGTCTCGGTGCTGCTCGACAGCGCGCTCGAACCCGTGATCGCCAATACGATCAGCGCGAACCCCACGAATACCGCGAAGGGGCTCCTGGAGCTGACCATCGTCGATCCGGCCTGCGGATCAGGGCACTTCCTCCTGTCGGCTGCGCGCAGGCTGGCCACGCACGTCGCGCGCGTCTCGGCGAACGGCACGCCGTCGGCCGAGGAATACCGGCGCGCGCTGCGGCAAGTGGTGGCCAAGTGCATCTTTGGCGTCGATCTGAACCCGATGGCGGTCGAGCTGTGCAAGGTCAGCCTGTGGCTGGAAGCCGTCGAGCCGGGTCTTCCGCTGACGTTCCTCGACTCGCACGTTCAGCATGGCAACGCGCTGCTCGGCACGACGCCTGCGCTGATGGAGGACGGTATCCCCGACGCCGCCTGGGATCCCATCGAGGGTGACGACAAGAAGACGGCCAGCGCGCTCAAGAAGAAGAACAAGGTCGAAGCGAAGCAGAGCACCCTGGACTTCGGCTCCCACGCCCGCGACGAGGCGAAGGCCGTCACCCAGGCGGTCGCCGAGCTCGACGCCGCTCGCGACGACGACGCCCAGGCCCTCGCCGGCAAGGAGCGGCACTGGACCGGCATCCTGTCGTCGGAGGCGTACCGGCATCAGAAGCTCATCGCCGATGCGTGGTGCGCCGCGTTCGTGTGGCCCAAGCAGCCTGGCCCCCTGGTCGAGGCCGCGCCGACGAACGACATATGGCGCAAGCTGCGAGACGCTGGCACGGCGTCGCCGCTGACGACGAAGACGGCCGTCGAGCTGGCCGAGCACTACCGCTTCTTCCACTGGCATCTGCAGTTCCCCCAGGTCTTCGCCAAGGGCGGCTTCGACGTCGTGCTGGGCAATCCGCCGTGGGAGCGCGTAAAGCTGCAGGAACAGGAGTTCTTTGCCCCGCGAGACGAAGAGATCGCGAACGCGCCGAACGCCGCCGCGCGCAAGAAGCTCATCGCGCGCCTGCCAGCCACGAACCCGGAGCTTTGGACCGAATGGGTGGCCGCGAGCCGCAGGGCCGAGGGCGAGAGCCAGCTGATTCGACAGTCGGGGCGCTACCCATTGTGCGGCAAGGGTGACGTCAACACCTACGCCATCTTCGCCGAGCACAACCGCAGCGTGCTCGGTTTGCGGGGGCGCGCGGGCTTCATCGTGCCCACGGGCATCGCCACGGACGACACGACCAAGGAGTACTTCCGCGACCTTGTGGAGGGAGCGGGTCTGGCGGCGTTCCTCGGGTTCGAAAACGAAGCCAAGCTCTTCAGGGGCATCGACCATCGCGTGAACTTTTGCCTGCTGGTCCTCTCGGGCATGCCTATCGCAGCACCAATTTTTTCAGCATTTGTGCGAGATCCCGCGCAGCTAGAAGAGCCCAGTCGTACATACCAGCTCACTGCCGACGATATCCGAACGTTGAATCCAAACACTCGGACTGGCCCCGTGTTTCGCTCGCGTCGCGACGCCGACATCAACCTCGGGATGTATCGGCAGACGGGCATCCTGTGGCGTGAGGACGACCCGAATGGCAACCCGTGGGGCCTGCGCTTCATGGCGATGCTCCACATGGCCAACGACTCGGGCCTGTTCCGCACGCGCGGCGAGCTCGAGGCTTCGGGCTGGAAGCTCGACGGCAACCACTTCGTGCTCGAGAAGCAGCGCGCGCTACCGCTCATCGAGGCGAAGATGGTCTATCTTTGGAATCATCGATTCGGTGACTTTGCGCTGCTCGCGCCGGGTGAACGAGAGCACATTCTTCCGCAGGTCCCGGATGAGAAGCTTGCCCACGCTGAGTACCTCACGCAGCCGCGTTACTGGGTCGGAGAAACAGAGGTGGGCGAACGATTGCGCGATCATTGGTCACGCGAATGGCTTCTCGGGTGGCGAGATATCACGGACGCTCGCTCCAGCGCACGCACCGTCATCGCCTCGCTGATCCCGCGCTCGGCCACTGGCGACACCTTCCTACTTGCGATGCCATCGATCGAACCTCACACGACCGCGTGCCTCTACGCGTGCCTTTGCAGCTTCGCGCTCGACTATGCCGCTCGCCAGAAGGTTGGTGGCACGCACCTCAAGTACCACACGTTCAAACAGCTCCCCGTCCTCGCGCCGTCCGTCTACGCCGCCGACGCCGCGTGGTCGCGCGGGACGACCGTGCGCGACTGGCTGCTCCCGCGCGTGGTCGAGCTCACGTACACCGCGTGGGACCTCCAGCCCTTCGCCCGCGACGTCGGCGAGGAAGGCCCACCGTACCTCTGGGACCCTGCGCGCGGCTTCCTCCTGCGCGCCGAGCTCGACGCCGCCTTCTTCCACCTCTACGGCCTCTCGCGTGACG
>CAYLJT010000754.1:0-4242 GCA_964383995.1 uncultured Polyangiaceae bacterium | reverse complement strand
CATCGCGTGGTCGCGCTCGCTCACCCCGGGGAGGGCCGCCAAGTTGGACGTGGGCTTCTGCCGCAACCTCGAAGAGCTGGCCGCTCGCTCGGACATCCTCGCCATTCATCTTCCGCTCACCTCGCAGACCCGGGGCGCCATTTCGCGCAATGTGTTGGAGGCCCTCCCCGACGGCGCGATGGTGATCAACGCGGCCCGCAGCGAGGTGATGGACTACACGGCGCTCGAAGAGCTCATTCCCAAAAAAGGCCTGCGCGTGGGCCTCGACGTCTTCCCGAACGAGCCCGGCGGGGGCTCGGCGCCGTTCGTGAGCTCGCTGCTCGACAAAGGGCTCGTTTACGGCACACCCCACATCGGCGCCTCGACGGATCAGGCCCAATACGCGATCGCCGTCGAAACGGCGCGCATCATCCGTTGCTTCTTGACCGAGGAGAGCGTGCCGAACGTGGTCAACATCGCGGCAAGCTCCCCGGCTCGCCACGCGATCATCATCCGTATGCTCGACAAAGTCGGCGTTTTGGCGAACACGCTGGCGGTGCTCAAGCGCCACGGCATCAACATCGAAGAGATCAACAACACGGTGTTCGAGGGCGCCGTCGCCACCTGCTCGAAGCTCCGTGTCTCGGCCCGCCCCAGCGAGGCCTGCCTGAACGAAATTCGCGTCTTCGAAGAGGTGCTCCACGTGGACGTGGTGGCCCTGCCCAATCTCGCCTGAAACCTCGCGCCGAGCTGTAAGGCCCGCGCACCCCGCTCCGTTTGAGGCCCACATGGTTTTGCGTTTTCGTCTGAGACAAGCCGCTTGGCTGCTCGCGCTGCTTTCGATCGGGTGCGGCGCTGCGCCGCCGATGTCCGCCGAAGCGCCGAGCTACGCCCGCGCCGATTACGAGTCGGCGGGGGCACCGATGGCCCAGCCCTCGATGGCGGCCGAAGCCCCGGGGATGCCCATGCCGAGCCCAGCGCAGACCGCGATGTCGGGCCCGCCTGCGGCCCCCGCGGGGGCGAAAACACCGGGCGAAGCACCGTCATCAACCGCCCCCGACAACCCCCAACTGCTGATCATCTACACGGCGAGCTTGGAGCTGGTGGTCGAGACCGACGCCTTCGTCGGTGTGCTCGACGCCATCCACGACACGGCCGAGTCCCTCGGCGGCTACCTCGCGTGGCGCAAGGACAATTCCATCGAGGTGCGCATCCCCTCCGCGCGCTTCCGCGAGGGTCTGCGCAGCATCGAGAAGAACGCCGACGTCGTGCACCGCTCGATCACCGCCGAAGACGTGTCCGAGCAATTCCACGATTTGGACGTGCGCTTGACCAACCTCAAGGCCACGCGCAAACGCCTCGAAGAGTTCTTGGCGAAGAGCGGCACGATGGCCGACATGCTCAACGTCGAGCGCGAACTGGAGCGTGTCGCCGCCGAGATCGATCGCATCGAAGGGCGCCTGCGCTTCCTCAAGTCGCGCGCGGCTTTCTCCACGGTGACGGTCACACTCACGCCCCGCGCCCAGGTCGCGCCGCCGCCGCCACCTCCCCCACCCCCTGCGCCGCCGCCCCCACGCGAGCTTCGTGTGCCCGTGCCCTGGCTTGGTGATGTGGGTCTCGACCAATTGTTGGAGCTCCAATGAAACGCCTCCTCTCGCTCCTCACCTTCGCGCTCTTGGTCGGCGTCGCGGGCTGCGGGCCCAAGGCCACCGTCGTCACGCCCGAGGGCTTCGCCCCGCTCGAAGACCAAGAGGCCTACGCCTACCGCGCCATCGACGCCAACGGCGTGGTGCTCGCGGTGCGCGTGGAGCGCAACGAGCCCAAGGGAAACCTCTCGTTTTGGACGGGCCTCGTGGACAACCACCTGCGTCGCCGCAGCTACGTTCGCAAGAACGCCGAGGGCGGCGAGGCGCTCACCAGCGCCAGCGGCGTGCCCGGCCGCAAGCTCGTGTACGAGCGCAACACCGACGGCCGAAACTACGGCTTTTGGGCCGCGGTCTTCGTCACCGACGATCGCGTGTACGTCGTCGAAGCGGGCGGCGACGAAGCGTTCTTGAACGACGCCATGCGCGCCACCATCGAGAAGACCCTGCCCACGGTCTCCTTCTGATGGCCGGCCTGGCCCTCCACCACGCCGCCGTCGTCGTCGCGGATTTGCCGCGTTCCGAAGCATTTTATGTGGGCGTGTTGGGGCTGCCCGTGCTGCGTCGGCACAGCGACGGCGAAGGCAGACCGCGCTCCATTTGGGTCGGCCTCGGTGATGGCTTCCTCGCCATCGAGCGCGCGAGCGCGGCCGCACCGCGACGCGCCGACGAGGCACCAGGGCATCACTGCTTGGCCCTCGCGATCCCACGCGGCGAGCGTGAGGCGCGGCGCACGATGCTGCGCGAGGCGGGCATCGCCATCGAGCGCGAGAGCCCATTTTCCCTGTATTTTCGTGATCCCGACGGCGCGCTCTTGGCCTTCTCGCACTACCCCGACGAAGCGCCGCCCCAGGTTCAAAACGCGTAGTCCAAGGCTCCAACCCTCCCCCTTGTCCGAGACAACCATGGCACTTACCCGACGTCCCCTGGTCTTCGCCCCGCTGCTCTTCTCGTTGGCCCTCGGCTGCTCGACGCAAACGAGCTTCGTGAAGAGCGACACCACCCTCGGTCGCGTCGTCATTTATCGCAACGGCGTCGCCTACTTCGAGCGCTCCGCCACCATCGACGGCGACAGCCTGCAGCTCACGGTTCCGCCGGACAAAATCGACGATTTCTTGAAGTCGCTCACGGTCGTCGACTTGAGCACCGGAGAGGCGGCGCCGGTCTCATTCCCGAGCGCGGGCGCGCTGCAGGGCGACGTCGTCAACATGCGCGTCGGACTCGCGGGCCCCGCACCACACAAAGTCCGGCTCTCGTACGTCACCGAGTCGCCCTCGTGGAAGCCGAGCTACCGCTTGGTCGTCGGCAAGGACGGCAAGGTGGACATCGAAGGTTGGGCCATCATCGACAACACCTCGGGCGAAGACTGGGAGCACGTGCGGCTCGGCGTGGGCTCCAGCTCGGCCATGTCGTTCCGCTTCGATCTGCACTCGATTCGCTTGGTCGATCGGGCCACGTTGCGCTCCGACGATCTGTTCGCGCAGGCGCCGCCGACGGGCGAAATCATGGACCAAGCGCCCGGGCAGCCGGCTCGCGTGGTGGTCGAAATGTCGGATGACGCGCTCGGGCTCGCGTCGGCTTACACGCAGCAAGAGACGGTCGCCATGTCCAAGCCCTCACCTGCGCCGCCGAAACCCGGGAAGAAGGAAACTCGCTCCCGCGCGACGGTCGACGCGCGCGGCGGAGGCCAAGGCCAAGCCTACGGAGGTGGCTACCCGGGACCACGACCCGCCGCAGACATGCCGACGGCCAACCAAGCCCCGACCTCGGAGAGCGCCGCCGCCGTCTCGCAGTTGGAGCGCACGGCCCAGGCCCTGCAGCACAGCAGCAATCAAATCGTGATCGAGGGCTACTCCGATCCGCAGGACAAAGACGCCAACGCTTCATCGCTCGATCGAGCCAACCGCGCGCGCGAGCAGCTCATTCGGCAGGGCCTCGACGCGAGCCGCATCGTGGCCGTCGGCAAGGGCTCGGCGCCGGGGCGCAGCGCGAGCGTGCGCATCGTCGAGCAGCAGGCCCCGAAGCCCGCGGACAAAGAGCGTGCGAAGACCGAAGAGGCTCCGCCTGCCTCGGGCGATCCCATCGGCACGTCGCACTTCGAGACCAACGCAGCGATGACCGTCGCGCGGGGGAGCAGCGCGATGGTGAACGTGCTGCGCACGAAGGCCGAGGGCGAGGTCGTGTACCTCTACGACGCCGAAAGTCTGCGCGGAAACGGCGAATTTCCCTTCCGTTCGGTGCGCCTGCGCAACCCCACCGACTCGGTGTTGGAGAGCGGACCGGTGACCGTGTTCGGCGAAGGCCGCTTCATCGGCGAGGGTCTGTCCGAGCCCATCCCCGCGCGCTCGGTGGCGTTCGTGCCCTTCGCGCTCGATCGTCAAGTGCGCGTCGAGAAGAAGAGCTCCAGCTCGGACCGCATCGCGCGCATCATCACGGTGCAACGCGGGGTCTTCTCGACCGAAGTGCAGCAGATCAAAAAGACCGTGCTGACCTTCCGAAATCGCCTTGATTTGCCGGCCCGCGTGTACGTGCGCCACACCGTGCCCGAGGGCTACACGCTGGAGCCGAAGTCTCAGACAAAAGAGCGCCTGGGCAACGCCCACCTGTTCCTGGTCGAGGT
>CAYLJT010000753.1:0-4244 GCA_964383995.1 uncultured Polyangiaceae bacterium | reverse complement strand
CCCTCGTGCTCGTGGTCAAAACGACCGCGGAAAAAGGCCGAAACGTCGCGTGACCCAAAGCCCCGTGTCCGAGCCCAACGACCTCTCGATCTACGGTCTTCGCCCTTGGGTCACGGAGCGAGCGGCGGCCCTGGGCGCGGGTCTGTCTGCGCTTGGCAGGGTGACCTCCGACCACAAGGGAGGTTGTCGGGTCATCACCCAACGGGGAGAGGTGCTGGCGGTGGCCATGGGGCGCTTGCGCTCCGATCCCGAACGTCGCCCGACGGTGGGCGATTGGGTGCTTTTGCGCGACGCGGGAGCGGGTCAGGACCGCGCCATCGAGGCCGTCATCGAGCGCCAAACCAGGCTCATTCGTCGGGCCGCCGGGCGCGAGCACATCCCGCAGGTGTTGGCGGCCAACGTCGACGTGGCGTTTTTGGTGTGCGCCCTGGGCAGGGACGTCAACGCGAGGCGTATCGAGCGACTGGCCACCATGGCCTCCAACGGCGGAGTCAGGCCCGTTCTCGTTCTGACCAAGGCCGATCTCGTGGAGGATCCCGAGCCCTACATCGAGCGCGCTCGCGAAGCGGCGCCGAGCGCCCCGATCCACGTCGTGTCTCCGGTGAGCGGCATGGGTATGGAAGCCCTCGACAGCTACTTCGCAGGGGGCGCCACCGTCACCCTGATGGGCACCTCCGGGGCGGGCAAATCTACCCTCGTCAACTACTGGCTCGGGGGCGCCATTCAGGCGACAAATAGCCTTGGTATGGCGGGGAAAGGGCGCCACACCACGACGTCGAGGCAGATGTTCGTCCTACCCAACGGAGGCATCGTGCTCGACGCGCCGGGCATCCGCGAGGTGGCGCTCTGGGCGGGCGACAAAGGCCTTCAGCAGTCCTTCGACGACATCGACGCGTTGGCCTCCGACTGCCGCTTTTCGAACTGCCAACATACCTCCGAGCCGGGCTGCGCCGTGCGGGCCGCCGTGGACGAAGGTGTCCTCGAAAACGCGCGCTATTTGAGCTTCTTGACCTTGGGTCGGGAGCTGGCGGCGGCCGAGCGCGCCGACGAGGAGGGCGCGCGGCGCAAGCACAAAGCTCACGCGAAGGAGATGACCCGCGCCCTCGAAGCGCGGCTGCGGGAAAAAGGGCGACGGTAGCGGTCGACGCGGTGACAATTGTGTTACGGTGACCCGGCAATGCGGTACGCTACCCGAGCCACGCTGGTCTGTTGGGCGTCCGTGGCTGCGCTCGCCGGCTGTTCGAACGCGGATCCGGCGGATAGCGCGAGCCCCCTCACCCTGGAGACCGGCAGCGTTGACGGTCATGCCGACGTCTTCGGTGCCAAGGCCGCGGGGCAGGCCCGCGCCGGGCGCCTCGACGATCCCAACAGCATCCCCGGGCCCGCCCACGGACGGCAGCAGTTCGCCGCTGGCGACTACGTCCTTGCCAATGACAAGATCGCGGTGGTGGTGGAGGGCGCCGGGCTATCCGACGGATACGCCCGGTTTGGTGGGGAGATCTTGGCGATCGACAAGGTCGGCGACGATGGCCGCCCGCTGGGGCTGTCGATGTACAACGAGACGCTCTGGGCCCTGTCCTCGCAAATGGTCAAGCCCGACAGCGTGACCGTGCTGCGCGACGGCTCCGACGGCGGCGAGGCCGTTGTCCGCGTCGTCGGGCCCCTGACACCCATTCCCTTCATCGATGGTCCGCTATCCGCGATCTTCCCCCCGAAGTTCGACATGGTCGCGGCCTACGACTTCGCGCTGGCGCCGGGATCCGAGGCGCTCGTGCTGCGTCTGGTCATCCCGAACGAGACATCCGAGCCGATCAATTTCGGTGTCGATCGTCCAGGCTCCGACGAGCTGTTTGGCTTCTTCCACTACAGCCGCTCCCACATGGTGACCGCCGAAACGGGCTTCGCCGAGCCCGACACCTACTCCGAGTGGGTGGGCTTCGACGGCGGGGAGTGGGGCTTTGCCTTCCGACCCACCGACGGTCCCATCGAGTACGGTCTCGAACAGAGCGGCTTCGCCCTGTTTTATGGGCCCGGCTTCGTCGCCGAGCCACACGCCATCACCACCATCGACCGCGTGCAGGTCATCGCCGGAGGCCCCCAATACGACGGCCTGCGCGACGCCGTGAATCGGGTCAGCCAGCGGACGCCCTGGCGCGAGGTGAAAGGGAAGGTGCTCGACGCGACGGGAGCGCCCGTGCAGGGCGCCTGGGTCCACGAGGTCGCCGGGCAGGGAGAATATTTGTCTCGGACATTGAGCGGCGCGGATGGCAGCTTCGTCATCCACGCTCCCGACCGCGCAGTGGCGCTCTTCCCCCAGAAAAAGGGCTACCCCACGAGCCCGGGCTTCGTCCTCGAGCCCTCCACGGCGGCCCTCGATCTACCGTTGGGCGTCACCGGCACCTTGCACGTGACCGCGAAGGACGCCAGCGCCGCGGAGGCGCTGCCCGTGCGTGTCCAGGTGATCCCGGAAGACCCACCGAAGGCCACGCCCGCGCGCTTTGGCGTGCTCGACGAGGTGAACGGGCGGCTCTACCAAGAGTTTGCCGTGACGGGTGAAGCGACCTTGCTCGTGCCTCCAGGCAAGCACCGCGTGATCGTCTCCCGGGGCTACGAATGGGAGATGCTCGACACCACGGTCGACGTCGCCGCGGGTCAGACGACGGAGGTCGCCGCGACCTTGGCGCACAGCGTGGACACCACCGGCTACATGTGCGCCGATTTTCACATCCACTCGTTTTACTCCGCCGACTCGAACGATCCGGTGGAGCACAAAGTGAAGGGCGCGATCGCCGATGGCCTGGATATTCCGGTGTCGAGCGAGCACGAGTGGGTCGCCGAATTTCAACCGGTCATTGAGCAGCTCGGCCTCACCAAATGGGCGTTCGGTGTGTCCTCCGAAGAGCTGACCACGTTCACCTGGGGCCACTTCGGCGTCGTGCCCCTCTACCCCAAGCACGACCACGTCAACAATGGCGCCATCGACTGGATCGGCCTACTCCCGAAAGACGTGTTCGCGGCGGTGGACGCCGTGCCCGAGAAGCCGGCGTTGATCGTGAATCACCCGAGCGGCGGCGGCTTCGGTGCCTACTTCGACGCCGCGCTGTTCGACCGCAAGACGGGGCGTGGCTCGGACGAGATGTGGAGCGACAACTTCGACGCGGTGGAGGTGTTCAACGACTCCGATTTCGAGGCCAACCGCGGAGCCTCCGTGGCCGACTGGTTCGCGCTGCTGAACGCCGGCAAGCTCATGGGCGCGGTGGGTAGCTCCGACAGCCATCACCTGCGCACCTCCCCCGTCGGCTACCCACGGACCTGCATCTTCTTCGGCCACGACGACCTAGAGAACCTGACCCCTGAGGCTGTCCGAGACGGAATCCTCTCCGGCGGCTCCACCATCTCCGGTGGCGCCTTCATGACGGTGGAAGGTCCCTCCGGGGAGCTGCCCGGCGAGACGGTGGTAGGCGCCTCGGGCGGGGCGACCTTCACGGTCCGCGTGTCGACGCCGAGCTTCATCCAGGTCGACACCCTGGAGGTCATCGTGGACGGCACGACCGTCGAGACCGTGGACCTCTTGCCGATCGGCGATGGGCCCGGTCATGCCTTCGCCAACCAGGTGACGGTTCTTCCCACCGCGGGAAAGGCTAGATCCTGGGTTGTCTTCCATGCAAAGGGGGAGACCGACCTGTCTCCCCTTCACCCCGGTCGGCGCCCGTTCGCGGTGTCGAACCCCGTATTCTTAACGCCCTAGTCCACCCGCGGCGTCTATCGGAGGCTCCGATGATTCATCGTTCCTTATCCCGGCTTTTCCTTTTTCCTTTGGCCGGCGTCCTTGCCATCACCAGCATGGTCGCCGTCGGTTGCGGCGGCGACGAGGGGGGAGGCGCGTCGAGCAGCGCCACCACCACCACCACCACGAGCACGACTTCATCGGGGACCGGTGGAGGCGGGGGCCAGGGGGGCTCGGGCGGCGCCGATCCGACCTGCAGCGACGGCGCGAAGAACGCGGTCGAAACCGACGTGGACTGCGGTGGCGCCGATTGTCCTCCTTGCGCCGTGGGGCTCGGTTGCGCTTCGGCGTCCGACTGCGAGAGCATGGTTTGCGACGCGTCCGTGTGCGCCGCGCCCGCGTGTGACGACAGCGTGAAGAACGGCGACGAGACCGACGTCGACTGCGGCGGGAGCTGCGGCCCTTGCGCCGACGGCGCGGCCTGCGGCGACAACGTCGACTGTCAGAGCCTCGTGTG
>CAYLJT010000752.1:0-4271 GCA_964383995.1 uncultured Polyangiaceae bacterium | reverse complement strand
CCGACGGTTGCCCCGATCTCGACAACGATCTCGATCAGATCCCGGACAGCGCCGACGCGTGCCCCGACGAGGCCGAGGACAAAGATGGCTACCTCGACGAAGACGGCTGTCCCGAGCCGGACAACGACTTCGACGGCGTGCTCGATCGTGAAGATCGCTGCCCCAACGAGGCCGAGACGATCGACAGCAAGGACGACGCGGACGGCTGTCCCGAGGCCAACGCGCGCTCGCTGGTGAGCTTCTCGGGCGACCGCGTTGTCTCAGACAAACTGCCCGCGTTCGCGCGCGGCAAGGCCGACATCGGCAAAGATCTCGACCTCGCGCTGCGTCGCATGGCGATGTTGGTGCGTGGCCGCTTGCCCCTCGAAGCCATCATCGTCGAGGGCCACGCGGACCGCGCGGGCGACGAGTCCATCGCCGCGCAAGAGCTCGCGGCTCGCCGCGCCGAAGCCGTGCGCCAAGTCTTCATTTCCGAAGGGCTACCCGCTGATCGCATCACCGCTGCGGCCGCCGATCCCACCGCCAAACGGCCTCCGGGCTCGCCAGCGGTCGACGTCACCGTGGTCCGAGCCAAGGCCAAAAAATGACCGACCTATTGGAGCCTCGTCGCACGCGGCTCCTTTTGCTTCATTTCGAGCGCGGCGAAGAGCTGCCGCAATCCCTGCAACGGGCCCTCGATCGCGCCGAGGTCAAGGCCGGCTGGATCTCGGGCTCGGGGGTCGTGGAGGCCGCCGAAATCGCCGCTGCGGGAGACGAAGACGGGCACCCCGGCGGGGTTCGCCGCATCGAGGCCCCGATGACGGTTGCGTCCATCGTCGGTCAGGTCATCCCCGACGCCGGAGGCAGCTTCACGCGCCTCTACGCGACCTGCTCCCGCGAACGCGATACCGGCCTTTCGGTGGTCGCGGGCGAGCTCGCCTGGGCACGCACGCGTTCGCTCGACCTGCTCGTCACGGCCTTCGACGACCTGGGCGCCCCACGCCGCAGCGAAGCCACGACGACGCCCACGCCCGCGCCCTCCGCGCCCCGCGTGACACCCGTCCCTCCCCTGGACGCCGCGATGCCGGCCCCGTTGCGCACACCCGCGCCGAAGGTCGAGGAGGAGGTCTATCCCGAGCCCGGTGATCGCGTGTCCCACTTCGCCTTCGGCGACGGCGAGGTGCTCACCTCCGACGGTGATCGCATCGGCGTGCGCTTGGATCGCGATGGCCACGTGCGCAACGTCACGCTCAGCGTGCTGCGCATCGCGCCTCCCCGCATCGATGCCGAGGGCCGCCGCCACTTCGTCTTGTCGCGCAAGAACTAGCGCATCGATTCATTCGCATCGTGCGGCGAAGCCGCTCGAACGAAGCCGCCATCCATTCGATGGAATCGCGGTACGGAGCGTTCAGAACACGCGCTGCTCCACGTTGATCGAGTCCCCCGCTTGCAGCGGCACGTCCGGGACGCGGTTATCCATGATGTCCTCGACCGAGACACTGGCGCCTACTGCGCCGTCCTTCGTTTGACGTCGAATCGTTACGCGCGTCTTGTCCGCGATCGAGTTGAAGCCCCCCGCGAGCGTGATCGCGCGCACCAGGGTCATGCCCGGCAGGATGGGATACGAGCCCGGTTTTTGGACCTCGCCGAGCACCTCGATGCGCTTCGAGTTGTACTCGCGCACGCTGACGGTCACCGTCGGGTCCGTGTAGAACTTCTGTGCGACGAGCTCGCGACGCACCAGCTCGGCGACCTGTTGGGGCTCCAAACCACCCACCTTCATGCGCTTCACGAAGGGCAGATCGACGGTGCCATCGGGGGCCACGGTGAAGGTCGTCGGCAGCTTCTCTTCCCCTACGATTTGCAGCTCGAAGACGTCGCCTTCGTCGAGGGAGGTGACCGGTACGGGGGCCGGAAGGTTGACGGCTCGCGGAGGTGCGCTCGCGCAACCGAGCGCGAGCACCGCGCATAGGGTCCACGCCCAAAGCGCGAAAACGACCCTCTTCACATGAGCCAACGAACGCCGAGATAAGCTTCGAACTGCTTCCACCCGAGGTCCTCTTGCTTCGTAAGCGTACCGTCCGTGATCGCGATCGGTGTGTTGCTCAGGTTGGTGCCGAAACGGAGCGTAGAGTTCACGCCCAGCCAATCGCGGATGCGGTACTCACCGAAGACGGTGCCGTCGATGCGAACGTCGGTGAAGGCGGCCTTGTTGTAGGCCGCGATGTCGGCGTAGGCGTTGGCCGAAACGCCGCCCTCCACCGATAGGAGAAAGCGCCGGGCGACGAACACCGAAGCGTTGCCGTAGCCCCGGTTTTGCGCGTAGTAGCTGCCGATGTAGCTGTCGACGAAGTCGCGATCGAAGCCCACGGCGATGGCCGATTGGCTAAACGCTGCGGCCTGCGGGTCGTTCGATTTCGTCGGCTCGAAGAACCACTTCAGCTCGAGCTGACCGATGACGCTGTCGAAATCGCGGAGCTCGCCGAACTTGGGTGTGGAGTAAAAGCTCGCGCCCCAACCCGCCATCGCGAGCACGGCGAAGGTCGGCGTGATCAAACCGTTGAGCCCAAGACGCGTGCGAAGAGGGTGCGACGAGCTCTTGTCGGTCGGATCGCTGCCCGCGTTCGGGTACGTGATGAAGTCGAGCTTCGCGTCGTAAATCACGGCGGTTCGCGGCAAAAAGCGCCAGCGCCCGCGGGTGGAGACGGTGTGGTCGAGGTGCGTCAGCCGGTCGAAATCTTCGAAGAACGTGCCGCCAAACATGTAGCCGACGCGCCAATCGAAGAGGCCGCTGCCGGGAGTGAATTGCACGTCTGCCCCGCCGCGCGCGGTGATGCGATCGAAGGTCAGGTCGGAGACGGCCTCGTTCGAAGGGTTGATCGTGCGGCCCACGTCGGCCGAGAGGTTCACGGTGACGGGGCGCCGCGGCATGATGCCCATGCGCAGGCCCAAATTCCCCGACAAATCGCGCTGATCTTGAATGGCGGACTGCTCGGTGTCGGTGCCCGAGAGCGGGATGAACTCGTTGTAGGTCAGCGAAAGGTCGGTGCGAAATTCGAGGTCGGGCGGCGACGCATCGGGGGTGACGCCTCGACGTTGGGGCCCCAGGGTCGCGAGCGAAAGGGACGGTGAAACGCGCAGTTTGAGGACGTCGAGCACGTTGACGTGCTGGCCTTCGGCGTTGGTGTCGCCGGCGCCTCGGCGCAGGAAGTTGGAGTCGTAGCCAAACTCCGCGCCCACCCCCGGGTGTATTTCGAAGTCCCCGACGCGATAGCCGATGCCCTCGCGATAGCGGCGATCTTGCAGCCAAACCTGGTCTTGCGCCGCTGCCGTCGACGAAACGAAGAGGGTGCTGGCGATGAGGAGAATGGAAGAACGCTTCATGGGCAGTCAGCAGTGGTCGGCTTTGCCGCAAAGGGAGGCGGTGCCGTGCATCGCGAGGGGTTTGTCTACTTGATGCAACTGCTGCAAGTCGGAGGGTCGATGATCACTTCACCCGTGGATTTTTCGGTCGATTCCTGGTCGGGCAGACCCGGCTCTTCCGTCGCGGTCACGGATGACTCGCCAATGAGGGCCACCTCTTTGCCAACGCATTGATTGGCCTCCGCGGTGAGCGTGTCGGTGCGTTGCTTGAGCACCGCGATGATCGCGAACTCGTGGCGCGCGAGCTCGGTGTCGTTGCGGCCAGCGGCGGAATCGAGGGCGCCTTTGCGCTCGCGGGCGGAGCGGATGGCCACGTCGAGCTGATTCAGCTTGTCGTTGAGGCAGAGGGTCTTCAGCACGTCGCGCTGTTCGCGCGCGATTTCGAGCTGTTTGCGCACGTTGGAGCGCGCGGACTCGATTTGACCGATGATGGCGTCGGCCTGCGCGATCATGTCGGCCGGGGTGAGGTTGGCGGCGGGGGCCGCTCCTTGCGTTTGGGGCGCGGGGGGGGCCAAGCCACCTGCCTGCGCGTCGGCATCCGACTGCCCGTACAGCAAAGCGACGGCCACGAACGCAACGAGACCGATCAATCCCTCACGACGCATGGGTACTCCTTACCACCGGCCCGAAGGTGCGCTCCCGCAATTCACGCCGCGGACTATAAAAGAGCCGGCTTCCCGCTGTCAACGCGACGGCAGGTTGTCGCAAAGCCGCGATTGTGCTGGGCCTTTTCACTACGTTGACGGTTGCTTCGGGGCCCCCCCGCATTCACCCGCCAGCGCGTTTACTGGGCCACGAAGGTGACCGGGATCACGACCGTTGCGCCGCCGCCCTCGGGGGGGGCGAAGGTCGCGCTGGAGACACGAGCC
>CAYLJT010000751.1:0-4284 GCA_964383995.1 uncultured Polyangiaceae bacterium | reverse complement strand
GACATGAACTCGGTGGAGTTCGCGGTCCGCGACGGCGTGCCCTACGCCATCGACTTCACGAACCCCGCGCCCGATATGCACATCGAGCACCTCGGTAGGAAGTATTTCGACACCGCCGTGGACTGGATGGTGGACCTCGCCGTGGACGCCGCGAAGAACCCGGCGCGGACCATGATCGACACCTACCGCTGGGGGAACGTGGCGGGCGCCCTCAACGACTCGGTGAGCGTGCTGCGCGCCACCTGACCCCCTATTCAGCGGGCTTTTATCCGCGCATCATGGACGTAGGGAAGACCAAGAAAAACGCTTACGGAGGGCTATCCCGCACATGACCACCGTTTCAGGCCTGCTCGATGGCCAATTCACCCTGGGCATCGAAGAAGAGTTCCAAATCGTCGATCCCAAATCGCGCGAGCTCGTTTCGTACGTGTCGAAGCTGCTCGAAGAGGGCAGCAAGACCGCGATTTTGCGCGAGCGCGTGCGCCCCGAGATGCACCAGTCCGTCGTCGAGACGGGCACCGGCATCTGCAAGGACATCCGCCAAGCGCGCGACGAGATCGCCGAGCTTCGCACGAGCCTCGGCGACCTCGCGAAGAGCAACGGTCTGCGCATCGTCGCGGCCGGCACGCACCCCTTCAGCGATTGGAAAAAACAAGAGATCAGCCCCGGCGATCGCTACAAAAACATCGTCGAGGATTTGCAGGACGTGGCGCGCGCCAACCTCATCTTCGGACTCCACGTGCACGTGGGGCTCAAAGACAAAGAGGTGGCGATGGTGCTAGCGAACCAGGTTCGCTACTTCCTTCCGCACATCCTCGCGTTGTCCACCAGCTCGCCGTTTTGGATCGGCCGCAACACCGGCCTGAAGAGCGTGCGCAGCGAGATCTTCAAGCGCTTCCCGCGCACGGGGATTCCAGGGGTTTTCGAGTCGTACAGCGAGTTCCAGCGCTACGTCGACCTGCTCGTGAAGACGGGCTGCATCGACAACGCCAAGAAGATTTGGTGGGACGTTCGGGCCCATCCCTTCTTCGACACGGTGGAGATTCGTGTCTGCGACATGACGACCACCATCGACGACACGATCGGCATCGCGGCCTTGATCCAGGCCGTGATGGGCAAGCTTTATTTGCTGTACCGACGAAACCTCGCGTTCCGCACCTACCAACGCGCTCTTATCGAAGAGAACAAGTGGCGCGCGGTGCGCTACGGCATGGACGGCAAACTGATCGACTTCGGGAAATCCGCCGAGGTGCCCGTGCGCGACCTCGTGCTCGAAATGATCGAGTTCTGCTCCGAAGCGGCCGATATCCTGCAATCTCACGACGAAATCGCGCACGTGCGGCGCATCGTCGAGAACGGATCCAGCGCCGATCGCCAGCTCGCCGTGTTCGCCAAGACCCAGAGCTACGAGGCCGTGGTCGACCACCTGATCGAGCAAAGCTCCCTCGGGCTTTGAGCCCCAACACCCCCAAAGCTGCGGTTAATTTCCGGCCGGACGAACGCCGATGTTAACGTACGTCCCGTGCTCCGCCCTTCGCGAATTGCCCGCGTTCTAGCCTGCTTTGCCGCGCTCAGCTTCGGAGTCGTCCTCGGCTGCGCGTCGACCGAGCTCATCAAAGAAGGGCCCGGTCAGCCCTCGGACAGGGCCTCCGGCGCCGTGCCCGAAGGGGCGCTGGGCGTCTGCAAGGAGCCCCTCGCCAAACGGCCCCCGTTGGTGAACCCGTCGCTCTGGGAGCACACCAAAAATTGCTCCCCGCGCACGCCCGAGGGCTTCATTCGCCTCGGCTACGGCAACAGCCTCGGGGGCGGGGACGCGGCCCTCGCCGACCAAGAGATGATGCATCTCTTCGAGCTGCTCCGCGACGGCATGAAGGAAGACGGCGGCAATCAAAAGCTCGTCACTTTGATGCGCCAGCTGCGCGAGCGCGCCATCCGCGATCCCGAGCTCCGCGACCGCGTGGCCAAGGCCACCGCGCGCACGAGCGCCTGCGATTACACCTACATGCTCAACATCATGGAGCGCGAGCAGCTCGCCCTCACGAAAAACGATCCGTGCACCGCGCACGCGTACGACACGCGCGAAAAGCGCGAAGTGTGCTTGTTTGACACGAACCTGCCCGAGGGGCGCTGGCTCACGAGCGCCTGGGACTGCGTGGCCAACGAAAATGCCGTCGGGGAAGAGCAATCCTGTCATAGGCTGTGCGCCTACGATGACTACTGCGCGATGCAGGTGAGCTGCGCCGCGAGCGATGTGGACTTGCTTCTCTGTGTGATGGGCATTTGCGTGCCCGAGCCCCGCGAAGGTTTCTAAACAGGCGCGGGGAGCCGCGAGACAGACGCGCCGAAGTCGTGATAGGCATGACGATCGGTAGTTACCCTGCGCCACGAAGGCACGATGGACCTTTCGACGACGGCGATCCCGCAGCCCCTTGATAGCGACGAAGAGGACGTGCACTGGGCGCTCTCCACTGCGACCGCGCTGTGGTCCAGGGGGGAATCCAGCGAGGCCCTGAAATGGCTGCGTCGTGCCGCGGAAACGGCGTCCGATGCGGAGGACGACGACCGCGCGCTGCTGCTGTTCAAGGCCGCCGCCGACGTCACCGCTTTCCTCGCGACCGCCGCCGCACAGCCGCCGCCGTCTGCGCCCGCGCCGGCTCCGGTCCAGCCCGTGCAATCGTATGCGCCCCAACAAGCGCAGGCGCCGCAGCCGGTCCACGCGCCGCCACGGCCCATCGCGGGTCAGGCGGGCGCCCGTCCGCCGAGCGTGCCGGCCCCAAGGCCGTCGGGCGGAGGGCAGCGCCCGCCGAGCGTGCCCGCACCGCCCGCACCGCCCGCGCCCCCCAGGCCGGCCAGCGTGCCGGCGCCTACGTTCGAGCGTGGCACCCAACCCCAAGCCTCCTTCGTTCAGCCGCGGGCCCCCGAAGCGCGGGCATTTCAGCAGCCGCCGGCCGCTGAAACGCCGCCCGAGCCGCGGCGAGCACCGGCCCCGCGCGCGCCCGCCAACTCGGGCACGACGCCGGAAGCGCCGCCCGTGGCGCCCGCCACGCCCGCCGCGCGCGTGAACCCCGCGGCGCGCTCACGCAGGCCGCCCCCTTCGGAGATCGAGACGGTCAAGCAGGCGCGGCCGCAGATTACGAGCCAAATTCCGACCTCTCGGCCACCCCCCGACGCGCTGCACCTGCCCGCGCCCGCGGGCATTCCGCTGGCGCCCATCTCCGGTTCCAGCGCCCTCGAGCGGCCGACCGCCGTTGCCCGTGCGTCCCAGGCGCGGACCCGGCCTTCGAACGAAGAAGAGGTCACCGCGCAGCGCGATCTCTCGGAGCTTTCGCGCCTCGGCGTGGCGGGCTTCGATGACCTCGACGAGGAAACCAACGTCCTCGAAGGCCTCTCCGAAGCGGCCGACTTGCTCGGGCAATTCCCGCCGCGACCGGGCTCCTTCGAAGACCCCAGCGACGACACCAGCGAGCAAACGAGCATTCCCCGCGCGCCCGTCGTGCAAGAAGACCTCGGCAGCACGCGTCCCGACCCTCAAGGCCTCGCGGATCCGAGCACGGTCGAAGCCGACTCGCTGTCGACGCGCAAGACCATCGACGTGCCGCGGCGCAGGCGAGGGGTGGGGGAGATGGGCGCGACCTTGCCGGCCCTGCGCGTCGTCGTGCTCCGCGGCGACGACCCGACGGAGCTTCGCCTGGTGCCCCTTGCGGCCGACGAAAATCCGCCCGCGGGGACCATTTCTGCGGTCTTGGTGCCGCTGTCCGCCGACGACGGCACCGCGCTTTTGCGCATGCTTTCCGAGAGGTAGTCATGGACGACGACGTGCGAGAGCCCCCCCAGCGGGTGCGCCTGACCGGGCTTCAGGAGGCCCAGCTCCACGATCTGTGCGAGGTCGAGCGGGCCGGCGCGGCGATGTATTACGAAATCGGCTTCGACGGCGCCGAGGTGCCGCTGCGATCCCAGCTAGAAATCGCGAAATTGACCGTGGACCACGACGTGATCGTGGTTGAAGCGGACCACGTTGCGGCGGGCTATTTGGCGTGGCGCGACGAAAGCCCGGGGGTCGCATACCTGGCCGACCTGTGGATTCACCCCGATTTTCAGCGTTTTGGCCTTGGAACGCGGCTCGTGGACCAGATGTTCGCGGCGGCGCGGGATGCGGGGCTGAAGGTCGCCGTGGTGCGCTGCTGGGAGCGCGCCACCTGGGCCTCTAGCTTCTATGCGAAGCGTGGATTCGTGGCCACCGAGGGCGAGCTCCCGGCGGCGCTTTCGGCGTGGATCGACGAGCGC
>CAYLJT010000750.1:0-4292 GCA_964383995.1 uncultured Polyangiaceae bacterium | reverse complement strand
GAGCTGTTTGGTCACGTGCGCGGGGCCTTCACCGACGCCAAAAATCCTCGCGACGGCGTGTTTGTGCGCGCTAGCGGCGGTACTTTGTTCTTCGACGAGATCGGCGAGCTGCCGCTGACCGTGCAGGCAAAGTTGCTGCGCGCGATCCAAGAGCGGGTGGTCGTGCCCGTGGGCGGCTCCAAAGAGGTGCCCTTCGACGTGCGCATTTTGGCCGCAACCAACCGCGATCTCGAGGCTCTGGTGCAGGAGAAGCGCTTTCGCGAGGACCTCTATTTTCGCGTCCACGTGATCCACATCGAGATGCCTCCCCTGCGCGCAAGGGGAGGGGACGTGCTGCTTTTGGCGCAGCGCCTCGCGTTGCGATTCGCCGAGCGCGAAGGCAAAAACGTATCGTCCTTGTCGCCCGAGGCCGCGGCCAAGCTGCTGCAATACGACTGGCCAGGCAACGTGCGCGAGCTGTCCAACTGCATGGAAAGGGCCGTGGCGCTGACACGCAGCGAGGCCATCGGGCTCGACGATTTGCCGCCGCGTGTGCGCGACCATCGCGAGTCCCACGTGCTCGTGGCGGGGGACGATCCGAGCGAGCTTGTGCCTCTCATCGAGGTCGAACGGCGCTACGCGCAGCGCGTCCTGCGCGCCGTGTCCGGCAACAAAACGTTGGCGGCGCGCATCCTCGGTATCGATCGCAAGACCCTCGCGAAGAAGCTCGGTCCGGAAGGCGACGCGTAGGCGGTGGGGAAAATTTCCCCGGGGGTGGGAGGACCTCCCCGGGATGTTTTCGCGAGAAACCAAGGATTTTCGCGTTCGGGCGCGGGCGCGCATGGCACGGACCTTGTTCTTGGGCTCGCGCATGCCCGCCTCGACCTGCGCCTCATGCCTGATTGGACCGGGAAAGGTGGTGATTCCGCACGCCCACGGCGAGGCGAAGGTGGCTCCCGCGCCAAAGAACCAGGAGGAACACAAAATGACGATATTTACGCGGCTTACGGCGCTCCTTGCGCTCGTTCTTGGGGCGCTCGGCTGCGGTCACGGCTCCGATCCGACGGGCGGCACAGCCAGCGCGAGCAACAGCTCCGCGCCGGCCGCGGTGCGCATCGGCTACTTCGCCAACCTCAGCCACGCCCAGGCGGTGTTGGGCGTCGCGTCCGGTGAATTTGCGAAGGCCGTCGCGCCGAGCAAGCTCGAAACGAAGCTCTTCAACGCGGGGCCCTCGGTGGTCGAGGCGATCTTCGCGGGCGAGCTCGACCTCGCGTACATCGGTCCAGGACCCGCGATCAGCGGCTACTCGAAGAGCCGTGGCCAAGGGCTCGTGGTGGTGGGAGCCGCCGCAGCCAACGGCGTGGCGATCGTGGCGCGACCCGGTAGCGGTATCGAAAAGCTCGAAGATTTGGCTGGAAAACGCCTGGCAACGCCGCAGCTCGGCAACACCCAGGACATCGCCGCGCGCCACTTTCTAGCGACGGTCTTGAAGCAGCCCGACCTGAAGAACGTGGTGCCCGTGCCCAACGCGGAGCAAGCGGGCCTGATGAGCCGCGGCGAGATCGACGCTGCGTGGGCCCCCGAACCGTGGGCGGAGCGCCTCGTGCAAGAGGCCGGGGCCAAGGTGATTGGCGAAGAAAAAGAGCTGTGGAAGGGCGGTCAGTTCACGCTCACGTACATCGTCGCGAGCCCCGAGTTTGTGAAGCAGCATCGCGCCGTGATCGAGCGTGTCCTTTCGGTACATCGCAGCTTCACGGAGAAGCTGACGAGCGACGCGGCGGGGCAGGTGGGGCCCCTCGGCGACGCGCTCTTTGCGCTCAACGGAAAGCGCTTGCCGGAAGGAGTTTTGGCGAAGGCGATCACGCGCGTGAAGTTCATCGACACGCCGGACATCGAGACCCTCGACACCCTCGCGACGTGGTCCTTCGACCTTGGTTTCGAAAAAACAAGGCCGGACCTCGCCACCATGATCGATCCCTCGTTCGCTAAGAAATGAGGAGTCCATGCTTGCCTCGGAACCCGGGATTTCTCTCGCTTCGAACGGAAAAAACAGCAGTGTCCCCTGCCGGGGTCGTCTTGAGATGCGTGGGGTTTCGAAGATATTTCGAGGTCAAACGGTTCTCGATGACGTCACGCTAACGACGAGGCCGGGCGAGATCGTCGTTGTGGTCGGGCCGAGCGGTTGCGGAAAAAGCACGCTGCTTTCGCTGGCAGCGGGGCATTCCAAGCCCGACAAGGGCGAGGTCACGCTCGACGGCAAATCCTTCTCGGGCCCTGGGCCGGAGCGCACGATGGTGTTCCAAGAGCACGGCCTGTTTCCCTGGCTCGACGCTGCGCAAAACGTGGCTTTTGGCCTGAAAATGGCTGGAATTCCGTTGGCCGAACGCAACGATCGCGTGGCCCACGCGCTCGACATGGTGCACCTCGGTCACGCTGCGAAGAAGCTCGTGCACGAGCTGTCGGGGGGCATGCGGCAGCGGGTGGCCATCGCCCGCGCGCTGGTGATGGACCCTGCGTTGTTGCTCATGGACGAGCCGTTTGCGGCCCTCGACGCGCAGACGCGCACGCTGATGCACGAGCAGCTTCAGGACATCTGGCTCGCGTCCCGCAAGACGATCCTGTTCGTCACGCACTCGGTGGGCGAGGCCGTGCGGCTCGCCGATCGCGTCGTGGTGATGCACGCCCATCCGGGCCGAGTTCGCAGCGAGCACGCCGTTCCGCTGCCCCACCCGCGGGCCTTCGACAGCCCGGCGCTGGTCGAGATCGGCCGCGAGATCCGCAACGAAATCGAAGACGAGGTGAACCGTGTCCACAAAGAGCTCGAGCCCTGAGCTGACCCTCGCAGCCCCGCAGGCCGCTGAAGATCACCCGCAGATCCAGCCGGCCGTGCTCACTCCCGGGCGACGTCGCGCGCTGCTCGTGCTGGGCGCCCTCGTGCTTTGGGAGCTTTTGTACCGCGTGCTGGCCTGGAAGCCCGTCGACTTTCCCGCGCCAAGCCACGTGGTCGAGGCCATCCGTGCCGTCCTCACGGGCGCGAGCCATCACGCACCGCTCAACGCGCTGCTCGCTAGTTCGAGCCACCTGCTCTTGGTCATCGGCTTCGCGCTCGTCGTGCGCGCGACGACGGTGCCGCGCGCCCTGGTATGGGCGGCCTTGATCGGCGCCTGGGAGGGCGCATTTCGCGTCGTTCAATGGAAGCCGTGGGTGTTTCCCGCGCCGAGCCACGTGCTCGATGCGTTGAGCATGTTGGTGCTACCCAAGCAGGGCTATGCGCTCTTCGCGGCGCTCGCGGTGAGCGGCTCCAGGTTGGCGGTGGGGTTCTCGATCGCCGTCGTCGCGGGCGCGTTGCTCGGCATGGCGCTCTATCGTTTTCGCCGGCTCGACGACATTTGGGGCGGCTTTTTGTTGGGCCTTCAGACGCTGCCGAGCGTGTGCTGGGTGCCCCTCGCGGTGTTGGCCTTCGGGCTCGACGAAATGAGCGTGCAGTTCGTGCTGGTGATGGGCTCGACGTTCGCCATCGCCATCGCGTTGCGCGACGGGCTGCGCATCATTCCGCCGATCTACCAGCGCGCGGGCCTGATGCTTGGCGCGAGCGGGGCGGGGCTCTACCGGCACGTGCTGCTCCCCGCCAGCCTGCCCGCCTTGGCCAGCAGCTTTCGCCAAGGTTTCTCCTTCGCTTGGCGCTCGCTCATGGGCGCCGAGCTCGTCTTCATGGTCGAGGGCAAGGGGGTCGGCTACCTCCTGCACCAGGGCCGTGAGTTCGCCGACGTGGCGCAGGTGGTGGGCGTGATGTTGGTGATGATCTCGGTCGGCGTATTGGCCGACCGGGCCCTCTTCGCGCGGCTCGAAGACCACGTCACGAAGCGCTTTGGCCTGCGTAGCGCGTGAGCCGGCGCGGCGCGTGGTCTATGCTTCCTGGGTGACCGAAGCCCAGAGCAACGAGCATTTGAGGGCCCGCGTGGGCCGCGCGCTGACCGATTCGGCGTGGAATGTGTTGGCCCGCGGCACGCGCTTGTTGCCGATGGCGAAGCCCGGGCGCCACGGCGTCGAGCTCATCGAGAACGTGCCGTACGCAAGCAGCGGTCGCGAGCACCACTTGCTCGATGTGTACCGGCCCATCGTGCGAAACGGCCCGCTGCCCATCGTGCTCTACGTGCACGGTGGGGGCTTTCGCATCCTCTCCAAGGACTCGCATTGGGTCATGGCCCTGGCGTTTGCGCGCAAGGGCTACATCGTTTTCAACATCAACTATCGCCTCGCACCGCAGCATCGCTTCCCCGCGGCGGTCGAGGACGCCGCCGCGGCGCTGCTTT
>CAYLJT010000749.1:0-4299 GCA_964383995.1 uncultured Polyangiaceae bacterium | reverse complement strand
CAAAGAGGGCAAGGCCAAGAATCGCCGCGTCGAGCTTCAAATCAGGAAGCGCACGGACGAAGGCGAGGCGGGCTGGCGCGACGGGCCCGTGGACTAGCCGCGCGCATGTTCTCCTCCATCCGCTTCAAGGCCGCTCTCTTGTTCATCGCCGTCGCGCTGGCGCCGACGGTGGCGGCTCTGCTCGTGCTGCTCGACGTCAACCGCGGCGCCGTGCGGCTCAGCGAGATGCAAATGCAATCGGCGGTCGTCGCCGAGGTGAGCGGGCGCGTGCTGCGCATCGTTCAGACCACGACCTCCGATGTGCGATCGATCGCGGCTGCGCTGGCCGAGGCCTCCGATCATCCTGACTCGGCAGGGCGCGAGCTCGCGCCGGTGGAGGCGCTGATCGGCACGCGTGTGGGCCTCAACGCGGTGCGCTTCGAGGTGCCTGACGCCAAGGTCTCGACGGTGATCCGCTCCGGCCCTGGCGACGACGCCAAGGTGCCCACGTCGACGCCTGCGTTGCGTGCGATGGCCGACGAACGGGGCATCGCCCTCGTGATCCCGCAGGGCACCGAGGGCGTGGTGGTCGCGCCCATCTTGAGCCGAGGCACGGGCCCGAAGGGCTACGTCACGGCTGCGCTCGATCTCTCCGCGGTCGTCGACGCCGTGGAGCAGGTGGCCCAAGAGCGCTTTCAAGAGGCTGCGGTTCGCATCGTCGTGGCGGACGACGGGCGCCGCGCCGTCGCGTCCCATGGTCTTACCGTGCAACGAGGCGACGACGTCTCGAAGCTCGCGGTGTGGAACGCGATGCCCGAGGGCACGCCCTGGACGATGCCCGTGGCCGTGGTCACCTCGCACACCGAAGGCGAAGAGCCGATGGTCGGCGCGGTGCAAACGCTGTCGGCCCTCGGTTGGGCCGTGGCCCTTTGGCGCCCTGAGGCCGAGGCCTTTCAAGCCCTCGACGCCATGAAACGATCGGGCGCGTGGGTGGCGATCGGCGCCATGTTGTTTGCGCTCGTGGCGGCGCTCTTCGCGGGGCGTGCGGTGGCAGCGCCGGTGCTCGCCGCGGCGTCGCAAGCGCCCCTGATCGCGCAACGCAAGTGGCGTGAGCTGAGCCTCACCTCGAAGCGTAGCGATGAGCTCGGCGACTTGGTGCGCGCCATGGGCAAGATGGCCGCCGATCTCGAAGAGGGCGAAGAGGAGCTCGCGCGCCAAAACAAGCTCCGCGCGGACCTCGGACGCTTCTTGAGCAAGGAGCTCGTGGAGTCCATCGTCGAGGGCAAGCACGACCTTTCGCTCGGCGGAAAGCGCATGCACGTGACCGTGCTCTTCGCGGACGTCGTGGCCTTCACGCCGCTCACCGAGAGCCGCCCCGCCGAATACGTCGTGACCCTGCTCAACGAGCTATTTTCGGTGATGAGCGAGGTGGTGTTTCGTCACGGCGGCATGATCGACAAGTTCATCGGCGACTGCTTGATGGCCGTGTGGGGCGCGCCGGTGGCCGACGCACAGCACGCCGAGCGGGCCCTCGCCGCGGCCGAGGACATGATGCGTTTCTTGGAAATCGCGGCCGTGGAATGGAAGAAAAAATACGACGTCGAGGTGCGCCTCGGGGTCGGTGTCAATTCGGGCGAGGCGATCGTGGGCAACATCGGCTCCGACAAACGCATGGAGTACACGGTCATCGGTGACGTCGTGAACGTCGCCGCGCGGCTCGAGGCCTTGGCGCGCCCGAATCAGGTGTTGGTGGGAGAAACGACGTTCGAGCTGACGAAGGGCCGTTATGCGATGGCGCTGCTCGGCGAGCGCAAGCTCACGGGTCGACAGAAGGAGAGCAAGGTATATGAGCTCGAAACCGCGTAAATTTGCGCGTGCGGCGACCAGCGCGCTCTTCACGTTGGGGCTCTCGGGCGCCGCGTGGGCGGCCGATCCGACCCCCGGGTTCCCCGAGCCCGTGGTGCAGTGGGGCGTGCAAAAGGGCGAAACTTGCGAGGATATCGCGCGGGCCCTGTACGGCGACGCGAAGCACGCGGTGCTCTTGCAACGCTACAACCGCATCGTGTGCGCGAAGGGGCACAGCCTGCCCGAGGGGCTCACGCTGGTGCTGCCCGAGAAGCCGAACGCCTTGCCCGATGCGCGTCTGCGCTCGATGAACCCCGACGTCGAAGCGCGTGCGCCGGGGGGCTCGTGGTCCCCGGCGTCGACGGGACAGCCGCTTCGTTCGAGCACCAGCGTGCACACGCAGGAGGCGGGGCGCGCGGACATCCAGTTCATTGATCGCACACGCGTGTTCTTGGCGCCCAACACGCTGGTCGTGATCTACGGCACCGCAAGCCAAACGGCTGTCAGCAAGACACCACCGCCCGC
Organism: uncultured Polyangiaceae bacterium; assembly: GCA_964383995.1. GTDB lineage: Bacteria > Myxococcota_A > Polyangia > Polyangiales > Polyangiaceae > CAYLJT01. Next base: position 1,950 of record CAYLJT010000749.1, on the reverse strand, counting down.
CGTCGAGATCGAGCAAGGCGAGGTGCGCGCGGGCCTCGCGGCGCTGCGCGGAGGCTCGGCCGACATCGCGGTCAAGGGGGGTGGTCGCGTGAACGCCACCTCGCGCGACGCCGTGGTGGAGCGCAAAGGTCAGCGCACGACGGTCGCCGTGTTCGATGGAAAGGCCGATGTTTCCGCGGGTGGAAAGACGGTGAACGTGCCTTTGAACCACGGCACGCGCTTCGTTGGAAACACGCCGCCCGTGCCGCCGCGCCCGTTGCCGCCGGCTCCCGCGTGGGATCGCGCCGCGCCCGACGTCGTGCTCACCAACGGCGCGGCCGCCATCCTCACGGCCACCTGGAAGCCCATCGAGGGAGCGAAGGCCTATCGGGTGGAGCTGAGCCGCGACGAAGAGATGCACGACCTCGTGGCGCGCGAAGAGGTGGGGCCCGAAATAACGCGCTTTCGCGCCGAGAAAATGCCTGCGGGCGTCTACTTCATCGCGGTGCGCGCGATCGACAAGGAAGAGTATTTGGGCATCGCCGACAAGCGACGCATCGTGGTCGTCAACGCGCGCATCGAAGGCGCGCCCGGCGCCATCGGCGACGGTGTGATCGACGTCAGCTCCTACGGCACGTTGGTGATCGAGAGCGCCCCCGACATCGAGGCGGCCCTCGACGATGATCCCTTCGCGGCCCTTGAAAACACGCGCGTCGAGCTCGGCGCGCGGGCCCCGAAGCGCCTGCGGTTGCGGCAGCGCGGCAGCCAAAGCGCCGGCGAAATGGCCCTGCAATACAAGCCCGTGAGCGCGACGATCGCGATCGAGGGTGGAGGCGCCGCGCCCAACGCGCGCGTCACGCTGGAGGGCATCGAAGGCCTCGATGTGCCCACGCAGGTGGCGCCCAAGCTGATCATCAAGCGCCCCGAGGGCGACGAAGAGCGCGCGCTCACCATCGGCGCCGATGGCTCGGCCCTCGCGTCGCTCGCGGCCCCCAAACGGCAGAGCGTTCGCTTGATGGTGATCGATCGCAGGGGACGTACGCTCGCCGATTTTACGGGGGAAATCGGCCCTAGCGCCGATGCAGCGCCGACGGAGACGAGCAAGCCGAAGACGCCGCGCATCGGCGTGGTCGCGCCGCTTTGGACGCAAACCACCACCAGCAGCGTGGCGCCCTGGTCCCCCATCGCACCGAATGCCGCGGTCGTCGGCACGGCGGTCGGCTTGGGCGACGCGACCGGGGGCAGCGTGGGCTACGCGCGCGCCAGCGGCAGCCTCGGCCCCCTGGGCTTCGAAGCCGCTGTGCGCAGCGATGTCTCGGACAACGAGGCCCTCGGCGACAGCGCCGCTTGGGGCGGCGTGCGCTGGGCGGCTTACCGCGCGCAAAACGATCGGTACGCCCTCGGACCCAGCGTTCGCGTGGGCTTCCCGGTCACCTCGGATGGTCCGCCTTTGCGCTTGGAGCCCGGCCTGGCGGTGGGCGGCGTTTCGGGGCCCTTTGGCTGGTTCAGCGACGTGGGCGCGCGCATCCGCGCGATGGAAACCAACGACCGCGCCATCGCCCCCAACGTCGCGGCGTTCCTCCTGGGTGGTGTGACCTACGACCTGGCCGAGGGCGTGCGCGGATCGGCCCTCGTCGACTTGCACGTGCTCGGCGAAGAGCCTCCGGAGGGCGGCTCGTTCCGCGGCGGTGTGGGCCTCGGCATCGAAGCTGGCGATACGGTATTCGTAGGGTTTTCGAGCCGCTTGTCGCCGTGGTCGGATGGCGAAGGGCACTTCACGCTGGGCCTCGGCGTCGGCGTTCGGGAGCCCTGACATGGCGACGCGCGAGGAGGTCGACGACACGCTGGCCAGCCCGGACGCACCGACGGGTCCGCTCGCGCGGGTGGTGCCGGGGGCGATCCTCGCGGGCCGCTACCGCATCGGGGCGCTGCTCGGCGCGGGGGGCATGGGCTCGGTCTACCGCTGCGAGC
>CAYLJT010000748.1:0-4309 GCA_964383995.1 uncultured Polyangiaceae bacterium | reverse complement strand
CACCGATTCCTACCCCGAAAGACCCGAAAGGGGCGCCGTCGGCGGGTTGGTCGCCAGAAATCCCAGCGCTTCCGCCCGCATCGCGATAGGCTGCGTGGCATGAGACGGACGGACTACACCGATGTTGCGCCGCGCTACGAGCAGAGCGCGTGGCGAAGCCGTGTCGCGCTCGATCCGGTGCTGTTGCACAGGGTCGAAGCGGCCCAGGGAACCCCGCTCACGGTGCTCGATTTGGGCTGTGGCACAGGGAACTACCTGGCTGCCCACGAAAAGGCCCTGGAGGGCCGCGCTGTACGCTTTATCGGCCTCGATCCGTCCGAGTCCATGCTGGGCTTCGCGCGGCCGAAGCTCAGTCAGACAGAGCTCGTGGTAGGCCACGCCGAGAGCCTCCCGTTCGACGACGGAGCCATCGATTATCTCACGTCGAGCTTTGCTTTCCACCACTTCGAAAATAAGCCCAAAGCCCTTGACGAGTGGACACGGGTGCTGTCGCCAACGGGCGTTGTGCGCGTCGTGAACATCGACCCCGAGCGGATGATGGCATGGTGGGTCTACCGCTATTTTCCGGAAGCCATGCTGGAAGACCAGAAGCGCTTCTGGTCGAGCGCGCTCTTCTTTCGCGAGCTCACGGAGCGCGGGCTCGTGGCGCGGTTGCGGGTCGAGATCGACTGTTATTGCATGTCACCGCGGGTGATGTTGCCGGAGGCCCAACTGCGCGAGATGTCCCAGCTCGCGATTTTGACCGACGCCGAATTTCAAAGGGGCATTCAGCGGCTCGCGGCGGACGCCGCCAGCGAGCCGTCGGTGGAGATTCCCACCGAGCTTGCGTTGATGACCTGCGTCGCCGAACGGCGGCCTGGTTAGCTCTCGGTCCAGCCCCGCTCCTGGATGAGGATCGACATGGCGCGCTCCGCCAGGGCCGAGATGGTCAGGAGCGGGTTCACGCCGGCGGCGGTCGGCAACACCGAACCGTCGGTCACGTACAGCCCGTCGTGGACGGCTGTCCCGGACGAGCCGCTGAAGACCTGACCCTTGTCGTTGACGACGCCTTTGTCGGCGCTGTCGGCCATGCTGCAGCCGCCGAGCGGGTGGACGGTGATCAGGCTCTGACGGAGGACCTTCGTCCAGGTCGGCTCCTTCACGTAGATGCCGCGCTCCGCGGTCGTGGCGCCGATGAGCGACGCTTGCATGGCTTTGTAGATGGGTTGGTCGCCGACGCCCGGCCACGAAATCCTGAGCCTGTCCGAGGCCAGCGACATGACGCCAGACGCGTCGTCGTTGCCAATGACCAGGAAGGTTTGGGTGTGCTCCGTGGCGCCATGGTAAGGTCCTTCGGCGAGGCTCTCCGCGGCGCGGGCGGTCTGCGCGAGGCGACCGACGATCGTGGTCTCGGTGTTCTTCCCCAAGGTCGCGGCGCCCAGGGCGAACGCGAGGGGCGCCGCATCGACGAGGGGACCCGGGACGGCGCCCTCCTCGATGATGTATTGGCCGGAGAGGGGCTCTCCGGCGGAGTAACCGATGACACCTGTAATGGTAGGTCCGACGGGGCCGTAACGGCCGGGCGGGTTTTCCCCCCAACCCATGCCATCGAGCTCGTTCTTACCGTTGTAGGAAAAGCCGAGAAAATCGGCGTTGGAGCTGAACTGTTGACCCACGCGGGTCGACACGGCGAGGCCCTTCTCGGCGGAGCGCAAGAGCAGCTCGGTGGAGCCCAAGGCGCCCGCCGCCACGATCACCAGATCGGCCGTGATCACGCGCAAATCCGCGTCGTCGTCAGCCTCGGTGAAGCGCCAATAAACCTTGTACTTGTCGCCGTCTTTCAGGATCCAGCGGACGGTCACCTCGGTAAAAATGTCAGCCCCATGCGCCTTGGCGTCGGGCAGGAAGGTCATGTCGACGGTGGTCTTCGCGCTGTAGTTGCAGCCGCTCACGCAGTCGCCACACAAAACGCAGGCTTGTTGGCTGACACCCGCGCTGTTGACCTTGTCTTCGAAGGCGACATTGATAGGAGGACGGTAAAAGGGTAGACCTAGCGCGTCCGCCTGACGCTGAAGCCCAGTGAGCTTGGGGAGCTCGGGGAAGGACGTCGGGTAAGGTGTGGGCGAGAGCATGGCTGTCGCGCGCGCAAATCCGTCTTGCAAAAGGCCGTCGGCGTCGCTCTGAATGGCCGCGGGCCAGCGCGGTTCTTTGAAGACATCGGGGTTGGGGTGGAGGGCGACACTGGCATTGATGAGCGAGGTGCCGCCGAGCCCACAGCCGATGACGACGTCCATGTCGGGGTTGAACCGGAAGTCGTACAGCCCTGTACGGTTGCCCTCGCGCCCCAGCGGCGAGTCGAACTGCATCTGCCCGAGACCTTCCAGGGTGGTCCTCGGAAAATCGCCGGCGATCCACTCTTTTCCGCGTTCGAGCACGCATACCTTCTGACCGGCGCGCGCGAGACGACTGGCCGCGACGCCACCCCCGTAGCCCGAGCCAATGACGACCACCGTGTACGCGGCGCCGTCCGCCAGGTCGGCCGCGGGCCGCGACAAGATCGGCCGCGGGCGGCGGGACTTGGGCGGCGCGGGCGTGCTCTCGGGACCACCGAGGAACTCGGGAAGCTCGTGCAGCGCCTCCGCGCGAGCCGCCACGTAGGCCACGACGTCGACCGAAGTGACGTGCGAAAGGTAGCTTTCCCAGAGCTCGCCAAAGAAGAACGCGCCGAACGAGAAGATGGCCTTCGCGGCCTCTTTGTCGGAAGAGGCGTTGAGGGCGCGCATCGACGCGACCAGGGCAATGGCGCCGAGCAGGCCAATGTGCAGCACGCCCGCGCCCACCACCGGTCCGGTCGCGTCTTTGCCCTCGTGGAGCTGCGTGTACAGGGTTGTCGTCTGCTCGAACAGGTCGTGGATGGACGAACCGTCGTGGATGTATTTGTGGCCGTCGACGAAGTAGCTCTTGCCATCGTGCTCGAAGCCGATGGCGTAGATCATGAGCTTTACCTTGGGGTCGTCGCTCTGCCGAAAGAGCTGAAATACACCTTTTTCACAGGGGATGTTGCTGCCCCACGGCGGAAAGTCGATGGTCGCTTCGAGCAGGGCGCCGTGGTCGGGATCGGCGACGAAACGGTCGACGTCGTCGACCGTGATGTGGTTCTTCATCGTGAAGACGATGCCCTTCGCCTTGCCGGCGCGCTCCCCCGTCACCGGGTCCTTGATGCCCAGTGAAAAACCACCCGACATGGTTTCATCGAATACGACGCCGACAGCAGCCGTGGTCATGATCTTCTCCTAGCTCGTTAGCTGGCCGATTTTTCTTACGATAACCCAAGCTCGCGCGTAAGGAATACCACTTTCTGCGAACGGCGTTTTATGGCGTCTGAATCGGGACAGACGCGCCCCCTGCTTGGCTTTGCAGCAGCATCCACGCGACGAGCTCGTCGTAGAAGCTTCGGGCGAGGCTCCCCGGGGCATCGGTGCCGGACAACGGATCGATGTGCGTCATGGCCGTGACGTCGACAACGCGGAAAGCATCCGGGTCGGAGCGGTCGCGCCCCGCGAGCGGGCGACCCTCGCCGATGGGAACCGACGCGACGAGCGCGCGCAGAGGATCGAGCGCCTGGGTGGTGCCCACGAGGCCAGCGACGGCGCCGAGGATCGGCATGTCCATGCTGGCCCCATGCATCGCGCGCAGGTCCTGTTCGGTGAGCGGATAGTCCTGGTCATCGAGCACGAGGGAGCCCGCCGCGCGCGTGTCGAGCGAGAGCCTGGAAGGGAAGTACCACTCGGCGAAGTCGAGGGAAGGTCCATCGAACCAGGAGCGCGCGATGTCGTCGAGGGAGGTGTGCTCGGGAGGGCTGACGGCGTCGTACTCGACCCAATCGTAGGTGGCGTTCGGATCGCTCGGGTGCAAGAGCGTGCTGCCCAGGATGCTGTCGTAGGCCTCCATGGCTCCGCCCTTCGCTTCACCGCAGGACACAGCCGCGAAGGACACACCGTTGGACGCCTCGTCGAAGGCAAGCCCGAGCGCGCCGCGGTTCGTCATTTTGGGGACGGAAGACAGGCTGAGCAAGGTGCCAAAGAGCTGATTGCGTTTGTAGTCGTCGACGATGGCCGTCGGGTCGAAGACGCCACGCATGGCCAGGGCGGCCGCCGTTGGGTAGACGTCGAGACCGATGAACGGCAAGGTGGTGAAGCGGTTGCTCTCGCGGACGGCCGTCAACCCCGGCGCTGGAAAGCCACCGAACGAGGTGCCTTGTTCGTACTCCTCCTTCGTGATGGGAGGGTCGGCGGCGCCTTCCACCCCGCTCATGCCGTCGATCAAGACC
>CAYLJT010000747.1:0-4321 GCA_964383995.1 uncultured Polyangiaceae bacterium | reverse complement strand
GCGCAGCCGCCCGTGCGAAGCACCCATCGTTTCGATGGAAGCGCGGTACTAGCGCTGCTTCGTCACGCGCACGACGATGTCGACCAGACCGCGATCGCTGTCGATGGCCGTCTCTGGCGTCACCTCCACCGTGCTGTGATGGGACGCGTGAAAGGCTCGCACGCGCTCGAGGTCCGAGGCGATCACGCTGCGCGAGAAGATGGCGTTCGGGGCGCTGCTCCAGAGGTCTTTTTCGTAACTTTTGGGCGTCCCGATCAGATCGCCTTCGAAGCGCACCTTGCCAAGGTGAAAGACCGGTCCCTCGTCCACCCGGAGGGTGACACGCACACCCTTGCCACCGTCGACCTCCTCGACTTGGGGTGGATCGACCTTGGTCAGGACGCGCCCGCGATCGTAGCCGTCGGCCTGGATCACGAGCACGTCGCGCTCCAGCGCGGGGGCGTCGAAGGGCTCGCCTTGGCTGGTGCGGAGCAGGGTCAAAAGCTCCACCACGCGGGCCGCCGGCGGCCCCACGAGCTGCACGGTTTGGACGATCGCCCGCGGCCCCGTCTCGACCTGCACCACGACGTCAACCTTGCCATCGGCGTCGCCCGCGAGCGGCGTCACCGTGTGGCCCACCTTGGCGGTCCGCCAACCGGCGTCGCGCAGGGCGCGTTCGGCCCGCGCGGTCTGACCCCGCAGGCTGGCAAGATTGAGGCGCGTGGGCCCCTCGAATCTGACCTCCTCGGGCACGCCCGGCGCGTCGGCGCCTCGGATCGTAAAGGCCCCGACGGTCGGCCGCATGCGCACCGAAAAGACCAGCGTCGAGCCCTCGCTCTCGCGGAACGCCACCACGTCGTCGACCCTTCCGTCGGCCCAGAGGGCTCGCACGTCGGCGTCCACGCGCGCGTCGCTCAAGGGCTCCCCCGCCCGGCTGCCGAGGAAGGCGCAGAGCGCGACAGGGACCCCTTGCCCCTCGATGACGACCTTGCCGATGGTGCCCTCGGCGGCCTGCGCCTCGGTGCACAGCAGCGATGCAGGGATCACCGGCCCTGCCCGCGGAGGCGCGACGGTCGCTTCGCTGCTGGCAAGGTCCGTGGCAGGGACGCTCGCGCCCCCACAACCTACCCAAGGCAAGAGCGCCGCGAAGAGGCCCGTGCAAAGGGAACCGCTCACAAGCGCACCTCGATGAAGAGGGCTTGTTTTTGAGCCTCGAGCCAGGTCTTGAAGAAGCCCTCCAGGGCCGCGCTCAGCTCGGCCTCGGGGCGCCCTCGCTGCTCTTCGTAGACGGCGCTCGGCGCCACCGCGCGCAGCACCTTGTAGTGGAGGAGCTGGCGCTCGATTTCGCCCCGGTAGGCGGTAGGATCCATGCCCTGCGCGGCGGCCTGCCTGAACACCTCGTCGACGGTGATGGCGTTTTGAGCCGCGACCGTGCCGATGGCGTCCGTGACTTCTTTTTCGGAGACCACGATCTGCTGCGCCTTGGCAAAGCGCGCGATGACCCGCTCGTCGATGAGCGCGCTCAACAGCTCACGGTACAGATTCGCCTCGGCGACGGGGCGCGCGCCCTCGTCGGTCGTGTCACGCAAGCGGCTCAAGAACGGCGCGGCCCGCAGCCGGAGCTCGACGAGCGTCACAATGTCGTCGTCGACGACGGCGACCACGCGGTCGAGCACCGTGCGACGCGCTGTCTCGGACAATGCCGGGGACGCAACGCTCATCGAGAGCAACGCGACGAGGGCGCCCGCGCAAAGCTTCATGGCGAGAAGCCTACCACGCGCGGGCGCCCATTGTCTCTCGTGCCCGCGCAAGAATTGTAGGTGGAATGGCCCGCCGCGGCGGAGGGTGGGGCGTTTACGGGTGGTAGATTTCGTTAATGTCCGGACCGGCCGACACATAGCCGCCGACCACCAACACCTCGCCGGCCGGAAGCAGCGTCGCCACGCTGGCGATGCGACCCGCCGCCGAATTGCCGGAGAAGGTCCAGGTGTTCGCGACGGGGTTGTAAATGTACGATGAAGCGAGGTAGCCATTGCCATTGGCAATCAGCACCCGACCGTCGAGCAGACGTGTGGCCGTGTGGCCTCCGCGCGCAACAGGCATGGAGGCGACGGCCGAAAACGTGCCGCTGGCCGGATTGTAGACCTCGGCGTTGGTCACCGTGGTGTAGGTCGGATAGCCTGTTGAAGTGCCACCCGCGTACAGCACGCGACCGTCCTGAAGCAGGGTGCCGGGGCCCGGCACCCGCGCGAGCAGCAGCGAGCCGGTTGGGGTGATGGTCCAGGTGGTCGGGTCAAACAGCTCTGCGGTGGCCGTGTAGGGAGGTACACCGCCACCGCCCGCAAAGATGACCTTGCCATTGCCGAGCAATACGGCCGTCGCGCCTGCGTGGTCAAAGCCGAACACCGGCAAGGTCGTCCAGGTGTTGCTGGCCGGGTTGAACACCTCGCCTGTGCCCTGGAACCCGCCACAACAGCCGCCCACGACCAGCGGTCGGCCATCGGCCAGGGTGGTCGCCGCGGCGCCGGCGTGGGTGAACGTGGCGGGCGGTCCGGCGCTCCAGGTGTCCGAGACAGGGTCGTAGATTTCTGTCGAGGTCGTGGCGCCAGCGGCGGCGTAGCCGCCCACCACCATCACGCGTCCATCCGCCAAAAGGTGGGCCGAGTGGTATGCTCGGGCGGTCGCCATGGGCGCTACGACCGTCCACTGCCTGGTGGCAGGGTCATAGATCTCAGCGTACGGATCGGTGACCAGGGAGGGAAGGTAGGAGTAGCCGCCCGCGACCAGCACGCGGCCGTCGAGCAAGCGGGTGACCGAGTGGCTCGCTACCCGGTAGTAGCTCATGGTGCCGCCGGGACCCCAGCCTTTGTCGATGGTGCAGGTGGCCGAGCAGCCATCGCCGCTCACGCCGTTGCCGTCATCGCACTCTTCGCCCGAGTCCAACACGCCGTTGCCACAAAGGGCGGCGTTCACGGTGGCCGTGAGCGTAAAGGTGCCTGGACCTCCCGCCGCCGTGTCCACCACGACGGTGTACGCGGTGCCCGCGACGACGGGGAGCTGGATCGACTCGTTGCCGAGGCCCGGGTTGTTGCTACAGCCTTGATCGCTGCCACCGCACGATGTCCCCACGTAGAGCAACGTGTCGAACGCCGCGTTGAGCGACACCGTCATCGACCCGGTGTAGCTCGGCGTCACCACATAGATGGCATCCGCCCCGCTGCCGCCGCCGCAGCTCCCGCTGACGTCGTGAAAGAGGCCCGTTGTATCGCCTGCAACGGACGCAGATTCGCTGCCCGCGCCGGCCGGCGACAAAGCCAGTGTCACACCGGGACACTCGTCCTCGGGCGCCAACGTTTCAATCAGGCAGTTGGACGAGCAACCATCGCCACTGACCGTATTGCCGTCGTCGCACTCTTCGGGGGCCTGCAGCAGCGAGTCGCCGCACACCGCGCCGCCAAACAGATAGCACACCTCCAGCGTGGGACGCAGGCCCGTGCTTGCCTCGCTCGATCCGGCGCGCACCAAGCCACTTTCGTTGGTCAGCTTGAAGAGCAAGCCGTCGTTGACCAAGCTGCCGCTGACCCATTGGGGCACGATACCCATCAAGTCGAGTGTGAGGGTCGTGGGCCCAACGGCGGTGACGCTGGTGAGAATGGTTGGGTCAAAGCTGTTGGTCGCCGCGAACGAATTCCAGGTGACGGTGCTCTCGCTCCAAGGGCCCAGCACCCGGTGTGCTTCGAGGATGCCGCCGCCGCCCATGCCATTGATTTTGAGCTTGGCGATGGCGCTCGTGATGGTCGCGCCCGCGGGGATAGGCGACGTGTCCCATTTGATCAACGAGCGCCCCTTGGTCAGCCAAGGGGCGGCACCCGAAACCAGGTAGATGCCGTTGCCATCGTTCAAATTGGCACTGTTGGGGTCCGAAGCCTTATAGCCAATCGTGGCATCCTCGACCCAAGAAGGCCCCCCCTCCTGAAGCGTAACGCAACTGAGAGCCGCCTGCTCCGCTTGACCCACCTCTTCATCAAGGGGGTCCTGGGAATCGCCGCACCCGCCCGCAAAAAGGCAGCAGGCTACGAACGGGGCCGCAAGGGCCCCAATGGATCGCGTCATGGACGTCACCTCGTGAGAACGTTGAAATCGCGTTCGTAACAGCAGCGCGGCCGGGGGCGCCTCATGAGCGAGATCTGCCGTTACATGTCGCGATTGGCGACGGATTACGGCTTCTGTCACTTTTTTTTGTTTTTTGAGCAGACACGCGACGACGTCGTCTTGGCCCAAGGAGCCACAAGCGGGGGCCTGCCTCCCAAGGGAGGCAGGTCGGTAGGGTCGGCTCAGGGAG
>CAYLJT010000746.1:0-4333 GCA_964383995.1 uncultured Polyangiaceae bacterium | reverse complement strand
TGGATCCGCGCGCTGTTCGCGGGCAGCGCGATCCCGGGCGTGGGCGACCGGCAGGGCGCGCTGGTGGCGCGTTACACGCAATTTGGCCTGGTTTTGGCGGGGGAAGGCGCACCTCGTTCGGCGCGTCCGGGGGGCCTGCCGCTATTCGCGTTCTTCAACAAGGTCGTGCTTCCGGAGCGCGACATCGTGCCGACCCGCAAGCGCTTTCGCGACGACGCGCTGAGCGTGTGGACCACCGTGGGCGGGGGCGTGCTCCTGCTCGCGGCGATCCTCGTTGGGGTCATCGTCACGGTCCTGCGAAGCTCAGGAAAATAGGGGAAACGCCGCGCTATTTCGCGCTTGCTTCCAAATCGATCCAGCCCGCGAGGTCGTCGTCGACGCGGAACATCGACAGATCGAAGACGCGCCCGTTCACCACGATGAAGGGCGTTCCGTTCAACCCCGCCTGTTGCCCCGCCGCTTTGTCGCGCGCCACGTGCTCGATCGTTTCGGGTGCCTCCATGTCGGCCGTGAAACGCTCGATATCGAGGCCGATCTCACGCGCGTAACGGAGCAAATCCGTGCCCTCGAGGGCCAATTGGTTGGCGAACAAAAGGGCCTCCATTTCCCAGTATTTCCCTTGGTTTTGCGCGGCGACCGCGGCCCGCGCGGCGGCGTCGGCGTGGGGGTGGGAGGGCAGCGGATAGAACTTGTGGACCAGCCGTATGAGGGGCGCCTTCTCTTCGAACACCTTCTCGATCAGCGGCAATGTCATGCGGCAGTGGGGGCACTCGAAGTCGGACCAGACGACGATGGTCACGGGGGCGTTCTCAGGGCCCTTCGCAGGGGAGCCCGCGAGGTCGATAGCGAGGGGCTTGGCCGTGAAACGAGCCTCGTACGCGCGTCGCGCTTCGTCCCCCACGAAGCCCGCGCGCACGCGTTGTTCGAGCAGGCTGGCCGCCGCCGCGCAGGCCGCGCAGGGGCGCGCCTCGTTGAGGCAGGTCGTGAGGTTGACGGCTTGTTCGGGGCAAGGCGCGTAGAGCTCATCCATCAAGCGTTTGAGCTGCACACGCTCGCGCGGCGTAAGGTCGTCGGTGTTCACCCCCGCCACCTCTTGCGGGCCTCGCCGCGACGACGGACCCGACGCGCACGCGCTCAAAATGACGGCAAAAACAAGTGCGAACCGGGCGGGGCGGAGAAAAGCCACGGGGGCATCCTACGACGGGCTCATCGCTCGGCAACTGTCCAGTGAACGCCCGCGAGGCTCGACTCGGGGCCGTCCTCGCGGTAACGCCCCGGCACCGTTTTCGAGGTGCCCTTGGAAGAACCGCACGTCGTCAGCTCTCGCTACCCCACGCCCATCGATCCGACGGAGCCCTGTCCGACGTGCCTCGAGCTGGTTCCCGTGGACGCGGAGCGTTGTTCCGAGTGCGACGAGCCCCTCGTTCCGCTGTCCGCGCCGCCCTCCACGCTCGCACCGTCCACGCGCGGTGAGCCCGCTCCAGGCTTCCTCGCCATGCATTGGCGGCCGCTCGTCACGCTCGGGACGGTGACGGGCCTGTTGCTCACGGGCATCGCGCTGCGCTACCTCGCGCCCGATCCGTTTTCCGCGGCGCAGGTCGACGCGCGCGCCGCCGTCGCGACGCCCGCCTGCGATTCTCCATGTTGGGCCGGTGAGGCTTGTCAGCTCGGCACGTGCGTTTGGCAGAAGCCCGCGGGGGTCGGTCACGTGCCCGAAGAGCCCACGATTTCCGGGCCATTTTCGCTGCCCAAAGACACCACCGACGCGCTGTTGCTCGACGGCGAAAGGTTCGCCGTTGCGCGGCTCGCGGGCACCGAGGTGCGCAACACGCGCAGCGGCGAGGTGATCGCGGTGGTCAGCGAGGCGCCGCAATCGCACAAGCTCTACCGCGTGGGGGATGTCGTGTACGCGACGTCGCCGCAGCGCATTTACGTCGTCGACGCGGCGACGACGCGCGTGCTCAAGACCATCGAGACCGGCGGCCCCGTCGGCTACGTGACGCTCGGCGCCGCGGGCCGTCGGGCCCTCGTAACGTTGCCGTCGTCGCACGCGATCGCGGTCCTCACCACCGAGATGCACGCAGAGGTCGATCGCATTCAGTTCGGCGACGATGTTGTCTCGGCCATCGGGGTCGACGACACCGGCAACCGCGCGCTCACGACCACGGGCGTGATCCCCGCGCCAGGCCTGCTCGACCCCAAGGGCGGCGCCGCATACGCCTTTGATCCAAGCCGATTTGCGTCCACGCAAGATCGCGTGCGCGCCTCGTTGTTGGGCAACCCGGTCAGCGTTCTCATGACCCCCGATGGCACGGCGAGCTACGTCGCCCTGCGCGCGGACGACGCCCTCGTGCCGCTGGAGTGGCTGCCCTCCGGGGCCGTGCGACAACGCGACAGGATCCCGACCTGCCGCGAGCCCGAAGAGGTGTTGCTCGTGCGTTCGGGCCGCAGAGCCCTCGTGCGCTGCAACGAGGGGCGCGCCGTCGAGACCTTCGATCTCAACCAAAACAAGCTCCTGAAACACATCAGCTTGCCCGGACGACCGGTCGATATCGACGTGTCCCCCGACGAGTCGCAGGCCGTGGTCGCCCTCGCCGGAGACGGTGGTGGGAGCGTGGCGCTCATCGATTTGCGCACCCACGACACGCGCTTCGTCTCGCTCAACGCCGAGCCGTCCCACGTGCGCGTGGCGCCCGACGGCGTGACCACGCTCGTCTGGTCCGAGCGCGCCAAGACCGCGTGGGTGCTTCGGTGACCACGGCCCGAATTCCTTGCAAATTGTGCGGCGCGCTGATCCTGCCCGGCGCCCTCAAATGCAAGACGTGCAAGGCGTGGCTCGACACGCCGCGGCGGCGTTCGCGGCGTGTGTCTCGGACATCGGTGGCCGTCGCGACGGCGGTGCTCGGTGTCATCGCGGTGTTGGCGACGGACCGCCAATCGCCGGTCGGCGAGGCACCGCCGCTCACGGCCCTGGCGTCCGATTCGGCGAAGCCGAAGGAGAGCGCGGCGCCCCAAGCGCCCGCCGGCGCCGCTGCCGATGAGCGCGCACGTCGGCCCGAACCGGAGGTCAAGGGTTGGCGCGCTCGCGACATCGCGATCGGCGACGTGCACCCCCTCGACGTGGTGCTCAGCGCGAGCGGAAACAGCGTCTATGTGAGCGCCGACGACGCCACCTTGCGCGAGTACAAGCTCAAGACCGGCGAGCTTATCCACAAGGCGTCGCTCCCCGCGCAAGGCGACGAAATCCGCTTGCTGTTCGATCGCTACATCGCGGTCCTGCGTCACAGCGATGCGGCGCGGATCCCGATCATGGACACGACCGCGTGGGATCGCGATCCGACGCTCCTCGATTTGGGCCGCAGCCCCGGCGACATCGTGGAGCTTCCTGACGGCGAGACGGTGGTCGCGGCGACGCTCGATGGCTCCCGCGTCGCGCGCTTCGACCTCGAAGCGGGCACCCGCATCGCCGACATCACTTTGGGTCACGCCACCGGGCAGCTCTTCCTCGTGCGCGCCGAAGGCCGCCCGTACGTCGCCGCGCTCGGCGCGCTGACCTACGGAAACCGCCCCGCCGGCGCCTGGGTCGATCTCTTCGATCCAGCCGAAATTCCCTTCGGAGCAACGCGTCGCAGCATCCCCGTGGGGCGCGAGCTCGGGGCCGGAACCGTGAGCGCCGACGGCGGCGCGTTGTTTCTCGCCGACCGCCTGTCGAACACCGCCACGCTGCTGCGCGTCGCCGCCGCCACCGAAGCGCGACCGATCACCGTTGGCCAAGAGCCCATCGGCGCCTACTTGCTGATGGGCGATCGTTTCGGCGTAACCATCAATCGTTCGAAGACCGCGACGGTCGTCGATATGGCCGCGGGCAAAGCCATCGCGACCTTGCCCCTCGACGGCGTGCCCCGCACGGCCGTCGTCTCGCCCGATCGCACCTCGCTCTTCGTGGCCCTCGGCGGCGCCGAAACGCCCGCCCGCGGCAGCGGTGTGGCCGTCATCGCGGGAGACCCGCCGCGCGTCATCGCGTCGTTTCCAACCGGGGAGGGGGCCGTCGACGTCGCGGTCTCGAAGGACGGAACCAAAGCCGCGGTGGCGAGCTACTTCGACCGCTCGATCACGCTGCTCGAACGCTAGCGCGCGACCTTCGGCGGCTCATGAAATTGAATGAGCTAGCCCGCAGGCACAAACACCCGTCGACGGTATACGCGAAGCTCTTCGATCGACTCGATGATGTCGTCGAGGGCGCGGTGACGCTCCTTCTTCTTCGGCAAGAGCTCCGGCGAGTACCAGCGGCGAACCAGCTCTTTTACCGTGGAAACGTCGATGAGCCGGTAGT
>CAYLJT010000745.1:0-4343 GCA_964383995.1 uncultured Polyangiaceae bacterium | reverse complement strand
ACCCGATCGAGGGAAGCCGCGGTCCAGCGCCACATGCCGTCGTTCTGTCGCTCGACGACGACCCCCGGGAGGCGCGGATCGGGGGCGAAACGGCTTTGATGCGTGACGGGGTGGGACCAGTTCGGATCGTCGCTGAGCGCCGTCATGTCGACCAGAATGGCGCGCTCGTCGAAGACGTCTTTGATGCGCTGCGCGCTCCTCGTCAGCTCGGCGGGGCTCCGCCCCGTAGGATCGAGGCAGCGTGCGGCCTCTTCGGGTTGCATGGTCGCGGGTTGCAGCCAGGCGAAGACGCTGTCGGTGGCGTTGCGCGGTGTGCGGCAATCGGAGGGCGGCAAGGCCCGCGCGACGGAGGGGAGAAGCACGGCCCAAAGAGCCAGAAATGCCAGGAAGCGGGCGGGCTTCGGCCGGAGCGACATGGGCTTGTCCTTTCGGGGTAGGCGCGCTGCCGACGGCGCGCTCGAGAGCCGCGGACCGGCTGACGCGCACCGAGGCAAGCTCAGGTGTCCGCCGTGCCGGTTCGCACGACCGGCTTCGTCATAGCGCGCTTGGTCGTGAAACGAAAGGGGCTCGGTCTTGACGGCGGGAAGGACGCCCCTCGAATGGGGCTCCCGCGCCGGACGATTACAGATCGAGCAGCGTGAGCGAGCCGATGTAGTCGCGTTTGCCGAGGGAAACGCCGTTGTGGCGCAGGATGGCGTAGGCCATCGCGATGTGGAAATAGAAGTTGGGGAGGGCCATTTCCATGAGGTAGTCGCTGCCCTTCATGCCCTTGCCCGGCAAGAAACCGAGCGGCACGATCCGTTCGGCGGCCCCTTCGAACGCGCCCACGTCGACGCCCTTCATGTACTCCACGACGGCCTGGATGCGCGTGTGGAGCTCGGACATGGTCTGTTCGGTGTCGGGGTGCGAAGGCGCGGTTTGGCCCGCCAGGCGCGCGGCGAGGAACTTGCCGGAATCGCACGCCGCCTGCACCTGCCGTACGAGGGCGTATTGATCGGGGGCGAGGCGGGCGGCCAAGAGCACGTTGGGGTCGAAGGCCTTGGTCTTGGCGTGCTCTTCCGCGGCGGTCAGCCAGCGGTCGAGGTTTTCGAGCATCTTGACGACTTGGGATACACAACTGGAGGTCGAGGTCATGGCCGCCCTCCTAGCATGTCAGGGCGCGAAATCGAAGCCCGGATGAGCGCGGCCCCGGCGCGCTCGGGCCGACAGGCGGGGCGCGACGAAGTGGCCGCGCTCCGCGGAATCTGCGACGATGCCCCATGGCCTGGCGTCCCCGGCGCAAGAGCGACGTCGATCGGAATCTACCCCTGTCGGTGGAGGCGGGCTTCGTGCTCGCGCAGCTCGACGGGGTCACCGATCTGGACCTGCTCGCCGACGTGACGGGGCTCCCCCGCGAGCGGCTCGACGCGATTCTCGAAGGCTTGGTGGCGTGCGGCGCCGTCGAGCCGGAGGCGCAGGTCCAAGGTCGAGGTGTACGAGCGCCTGTGGTGGCGCCCTCCGAGCAACCGGAGCCGATCCGGGACGAGGAGGTCGAGCTCTCCGGGCAGGCGTCGGAGCCGCCCCCCGAGCCTTCCAACGCGGATGCCGGAAAGGGGAGCTACCGAGCGCTTTTTCAAGCTCAATTTGCGGGCCTTCCGGTCGACATGCGGGTCGCCGAGGTGGCGCGCGCCGCGGACGACGAGCTGCTCTCGTTCGCCTACGATCCGGATCCGCGGGTGATTCACGCGCTTTTCGATCATCCGAGGGCAGGGCTCGCGCACGCGCGCCTCGTCGCCGCCCACCACCCGACGAGCGTGGGGCTCGATGCGGTGGTGTCTCGGACAGCCTTCGTGTCGGACGGTCAGGTGCTGCGCGCGGTGCTCAAGAACCCCGCGCTCAGCGAGGCGGCGCTCTCGCGCTTGGTCGGCGGAAAGCCCCTCCACACGCTGTTTCGCCTCGCGGCCGATAGGGAGGTGCACGAGCGCAGCCGTCCGGGCTTGCGCGCGCTCTTGATGCGCGCCTACACGCGGGCGACACCGGAGGAGCGAGCGGAGCTCGTGGGCAGCACGGAAGGTCGCTGCTTGATACATCTGACCGGCGCCACCTTTGACGCGCGGATGGTCCAGATCCTGACCTCGCGGCCGGTCGTGAGCGCGGTCTACATCAGCAACCTGGCCCGCTTTCGCGGCACGCCGCCGGCCCTCCTGACCCACCTTTTGAAGCAGCCGTTCGTGCGCAACAACCCGGGGCTGCGCAAGGCGATTTTGGCGCACCCCAACACGCCGAACGACGAGCGTCGCCGGCCGCGATAGGCTACGGATCCTGCGTCGAGCGCGGGGCGGGGGCGGGGACGAACGGGGAGCTCGTCCTCCACGGTTGGGGGGTAAGCTCGTCGAGCCGGGGGTATTCGGCGGGGTAGTGGCGGGAGAGCCAGTCGGCGCAGGCGCGCGTATCGGCGTCGCCGTAGGCGTATTTGGCGGAATAGTCGACGCAGCTCCGGTAGGCGGCTTTGGCGCGCAAGTACAGCGGCTCGCTGGCGCCTTCGAGCGCCGACGTGAAGCCGCCTCGGACCTCTTCCCAGGAAGTACCCCAAGGGCTCGCGCCGGTTGCCTTCCATGCCTTCGGCAGCGGCGTCGAGCGCAGCTCGGCGGCGAGCTTGCCATGCATCCTTGCCACGCGCGCGGCCGCTTTGACGACCCACTTGGGAGGTGGCGCCGGTTGCAGATGGAGGATCTCCACGTAGGCCTTCTCGGCTTCGTCGACCGCCTGCCGTCGCTCTGTGAGCCAGCCCGCGACTTGCTGCGCAAAATAGCCTGTGACGGCGGGCGTTTCGCCCGTACCGGTGTAGTTGGGGCGCACGAGCTTGTCGGCCGCGCGCCGCTTTTCTTCGGCGGAGAAGAACATGGCCTCGCCCACCGCCGTGAGGATGGTCCCGAGGGTGCGGTCGCGCAGGCCTTCGTCGAGGTCTTGCAGGCGCCGGACGACCGCCTCGGGATCGCGGTAGGCCGCGCGCACCTTGCCATATTCGGCAGCGGCGTCGGCGGCCTTGCCAAGCCGCTGCAGGACCTGGCCGAGGGCGGCGTGAGAGCGGATTTGGACATCGATGGTAGCGTTCCGGTCGATGGCAGCCATGGAAGCTTCGAAGCGCTTCTTCGCCCCCGCGAGGTCGTCGCGCTCGAGCAGCGTCTGGGCCACCGCGAACGCCACGCGGGCGCTCTTCTCCGGGCTCTTTGCGCCGTACTGTTTGTTGAACAAGTCGGCGTTGGCGATGGCTCGCTCGCTCTGCCCCAGGGCGAGCCGCAGGATCACCGCATCTTGCAAGGCGGCAAGCGCCTGGGGCTCCTTGGGGCTCATCCGCGCGAAGTCTTCGTACCAAGTCGCGGCCTCGTCGTAATTGCCGATGGCCTGGAAGGTCCCCCCAAGGTCGTAACGTGTCCGGTGGGCGAGCTCGCCACGGTCGAGGTTGTAGCGCGGATCGAGCAGGATTTTGCGGGTTGCCAGGGCCTTGGGCGGGCGGCGAGCGGCCTGGTAGGCCCGCGCCGCGTTGTACAGGATCTCGTCCATGCGCTGGCAGCGGGCGGCCTTCGCGAGGCAGGCGGCGGCGCCGAAACGTGTCCAGATGTCAAGGTAGAGATCCCCCGCCGCTTCGTAACTGGCGTCGGCGTCCATATTTTTACGCTCGGCGTCTCGGACGAACTGCTCCGCCCGCAGGCGAAGGAGGTTCACCTGGATGCTCTCCAGGGTGTCACAGGCCTCCGGGTGCTTTGGCGCTCGTTCGGCCGTGCAATAGAGGTCGAGGAAGGTCGGGACGTCCCGCGCCATGTCGTCGTAGCAAGCGGGGACGCCTTCGTTGCCGCGCCGGTTGAGCGCTTCGAGGTAGAGCTGCATACTGAAGACCCCTACCGGCGTTTCGACCCCCTGCAGCGCGAGGCGTCGCAGGAGCGTCGCGGCTTTCGGCAGGTCGGCCGCCTCGAGGGCGGCTCGGGCTGCGGCATAGTCCGGCTCGGGGTGGAGGGGGGCGCTCAAGGTCGCGGCGAGGGACTCGGTGACGGATGCCGGCACACAGGCCTCGTCGGCGAGGGCTCGTCCGCTGTTCAGGGTAAGGGCGAAGCTGGTGACGAGGCCGAACAACACGGAGGCTTTGGGGGGCATGGCGCTCCATGAGAACGTATCCGAGGTCGGGGGTTCCCTCGCAAGGGCAATTCGTGCGAAACTACCTACGGTGCCGCCGTACCGGGTTGTTTTTGGTTGATGCCGACGCCCTACGAAGGGACCTGGTTAGGAAGCGTCACCGGCGGGCTGAGCGGCCACTGGTAAGGTCAAGGTACCTAGGCGCTGGCACCGGACATGATCGCCTTGTAGGC
>CAYLJT010000744.1:0-4350 GCA_964383995.1 uncultured Polyangiaceae bacterium | reverse complement strand
CGGCGTGCTGCATCGATGATGAGCCCCAGGCGAACGTGCGGTACGACACGCCGTGGTAGAGCACGAAGTCGAACTGACCATCCAGGCCGTAGGGCCCGATGTACTTGGAGATGGTGCCGTAGTTCTCGTCGTTGCAGGGGTCGGCGCAGTCGTTCCAACCCATGGCCGTCTCGCCCATCAAGAAGTAGCGCGTGCCGCCCGCTTCGAAGGTCTCGCGCACCTCGGCGGCGATGTTGCGCGTCGCCACCTCCTCCACGTGTTTGACCGCGTCGACGCGCAGGCCGTCGAGGTCGAAGTCGTCGAGCCAATACACCGCGTCCGAGACAAATTGTGCGTTGGCCTCGGGCACGGTGTGGTTGATGTCGGGCAGATAGTCGGCAAACATGCAGTCGAGGGCGTGCCCGGTCCAATCGCAGTTGTTGGTGCCGCACACGCAGCCCGTGCGAAACCAGTCGGGGTGGGCCGCCACGTATTCGTGGTCTTGGTGCACGTGGTTGACGACGTAGTCTTGCAAGATGCGAATGCCGTGTTTGTGGGCTTCCTCGACCATGGCATGCAGGGCCGCCGCGCCGCCCAGGCGAGCGTCCACTTCGCGGGCCTTGATCGGCCAATAGCCATGGTAACCTGTCACTTGGTGCACGCCGTCGCTGGCGGGATAAGCCACGTCCGGATTGGTCTGGAAAGGCGTAAGCCAGATAGCCCGCACGCCGAGGGCGTCGAGCTTGCCTTCGGCGATCGCCTGCCTCAGCCCCTCCAGGTCACCCCCTTGGTAGTCGCCCCGCGGATCCGCGCCGCTTATCGGGGCCGGATCGTTCGCGGGATCGCCGTCGCGGTAGCGGTCTGTCATGACCATGTAAATCAACGCGTCTTCCCACGAGAACGGCGTAGCCTCGACCCAGAAGACGAGGCGCAGCGGATCCCCCAACAGGGCATCTTGCGTCTTGCCACGGACAGCGACGGTATACTTCCCGTCTTCCAGGCCCGTCAGCGAGATTTCCACGCTGCCGTCGGCGCCCACCGTGGCCTCGGCCCCCGAGAGCGCGCTGGTCACTCCGCCGTGGCGCAGCTCGACGACGAAACCGGCCGCGTCAGGGCCGCTGGCGCCCAAGCCATCGACATAGGCGAGCTTGGCGTCGAAGGTGCCTTGTCCGGCGCTGGGGCGACTGACATTCTTCGACAGCACTTGAAACGAAGGGAGACGGCAATCAGGCACCTTGATCGCGGAGTTCTCGGTGCCATCGACGTATTTGCGGCGCCCCTGTTCGGGGTCGAGCAGCCAGTTTTGGCCACCGCCCTCGTCGACCACGACCTTGTAGGCGTGGAGGCCCGGCGGAAGATCGACCGTAACCGTGTGGTAGCCCGTCTCGTCGGGGCCGCTCAGCGCGTCGGCCTTGCTCAGATCGAAGCCGTCCCACTCGCCAGCGATGCGCGGGTTGTCCTGCCAACCGGCCTTTTTGTAGCGAAACGTCGTGGGGCACAGGACGTCGCCAGGGATGCCGCCGCCACCCGACGACGCGCTCGATGTGCTGCTCGTCGCGCCGCCCCCCGCGCCCCCTACCCCGCTCGACGTGGTGCTGCTCGTCCCGCTGGCAGACGTCGTGGAGCCCACGCCGGTGGTCGTGGATTGCAGCTTGTCGTCCGAGCACCCTGCGGCGAGGGCAAAACCCACCACACACGCAGGCGCGACCATCGAAACCGTACGGCGCATCGCCCTACTTTGGGGTAGGCGCGCGGCGCCGTCCATCACCGAACGTTGCAATAACAAACAAGCCCACCTAAGAGCCGCCCATGGCATTAGGACCCGATCCTCAAGACCTCGACCGGGTCGCCCTCGCGGCCCTGGCCTATGTGCAAGACGGCATGACGTTGGGGCTCGGCACGGGGCGCGCCGCGGAGGCCTTCATCAAACGGCTCGGCGAGAAGGTGCAGCAGGGCCTACACGTGACCGGGGTGGCCACCTCGGTCAAATCCGAAGCCCTGGCGAAACAAGTGCAAATCCCCGTGGTTTCCATCGACGACGTGACGTCGATCGACGTCGCGTTCGACGGCGCCGACGAGGTCACGCCCGAGCTGGCGTTGACGAAGGGCCTCGGTGGCGCCCTCTTGCGCGAGCGTGTCGTGGCGTACGAAGCCGCCCAGTTCATCGTGCTCGTGACGCCCGAAAAGCTTGTTTCCAAGCTCGGCGAGCGCACCGCCATCCCGATCGAGGTGGTGCCCTTCGCGGCCGCTGCGGTCGCGCGCAACCTGGTCAAGCTCGGGGGCACGCCCACGTTGCGCAAGCGCGACGACGGCGCGACCTTCATCACCGACAACGGCAATCCAATCCTCGACACGGCGTTCAGCCCGATCGCTGATCCGAAGGTCTTTGGCGCCGCCCTGCGCAACATCCCCGGTGTCGTGGATCACGGTCTGTTCGTCGACATGGCCGACGTGGTGCTCGTGGGCTACCCCGGCGAGGTGCGCGAGCTGCGCTGAGCGATGCGTGTATCCATCGACGCCCGCTACATCCGCGAACGACCGAGCGGCATCGGCGCCTACGTGCAGGCTTTGGTCGATCGGGTGCCCCTGTTGGCGCCCGCCGACACGTTCCATTTTTGGGCCAATCCCAAGGCGAAACGGCCGCTTTCCACGGCGCCGAACACGTCCGAGACAACGGTCGGCGCGGGGGCCAACAGCCTGCCCACCTTGCTCTACCCGAGCCGCCTCGTGGACCTCGGTGACGTCGATGTGCTCCATGCGCCGTTCAACATTTTGGGGCGCGGCGTGCGCTGCAACACGGTGGTCACCATCCACGATCTGATGTGGCTGCTGACGCCCACGCTGTGCGAGGGGCTCAACTTGGCGACGCCCGCGCTCGCGCTGTTTTATCGCGACGGCATCTTGCGCGCGCTGCGCGAAGCGACACGCCTGATCGCCATCTCCAACGCTACGGCCGATTCGATTGTCTCGGTCATTCCCTCCGCGAAGAGCCGCCTGCGCGTGATCCCGCACGGCGTCGAAGCGCGCTTTTCTCCGCCCAAAGACCCCGAGCTCGCGCGCCGACGCGCGGCCACGCTGCTTGGCTCCGACGCACCGTTCTTTTTCGTCGTAGGGCAGAACGCGCCGTACAAAAATCACGAGGGCATCCTCGAAGGCTACGCCGCGTCGGGCCTCGCGCCGCGCGTGCGCCTGGTGTTCTTGCAGCGGCTTTATGCGGGGGCGAAGCTCCCGAAGCGGGCGCGCGCGCTGGGCGTGACGGAGGGCGTGTCCTTCCTCTCGGGCCTCAGCGATGACGATGTCTTAACGCTTCTTCAAAGCGCCCTGGCGTTGATCCAGTTTTCGCGCAACGAGGGCTTCGGAATGCCCGCGCTCGAGGCCATGGCCTGCGGCACACCGGTGGTGGCGAGCACCATCCCGCCGCTGGTCGAAATCCTGGGCGACGCTGGGCTTTTTTCGCATTTCGACGGGCGCACGCTGGGCCAGTCGCTAAAACGAATCGCGAGCGAGCCAAGGCTCCGTGACGAGCTGTCTTCCCAAGGGCTCGAACGTGCTTATGGCTTCTCGTGGGACCGCGCTGCCCAATCCCACCTCGACGTCTATCGCGAGGCCAGCGAACCCGGCCCTGGTGACCATCCATGAACGAAAAGCCCAGCCCCGAAAACGGCGACAACGCGAAGCGACCCGGCGAAGAAAAGCCTTTCAATCGGCTCTTTCGCGGCAACTTCGTATACGTCCTCGTGGCGCTCATGGGGCTCTTTCTGCTGCGCGATTTGTGGACGCGCACGCAGGGCCCCGACGCGTTGCCGTACAGCGAGTTTCAGACCCTCGTCGCCGAAGGAAAGGTCGAAGAGGTCAACATCGGGCCCAATGAAATTCGCGGCACGCTGAAGGAAGAGAACGGCAAGAGGCGGCAATTCACGACGCTGCCCGTCGACAAAGATCTGGCGAAAGAGCTCGGTGAAAAGGGCGTCAAGTTCACGGCCCAACCGGATAGCGAGGTGGTGCCGCTGATCCTCTCCTGGGTCGTCCCGCTCGCGCTCTTCGCAGGCGTGTGGATGTTCATGTTGCGCCGCATGGGCGGTGGCCCCGGCGGCGGTTTGATGGCTGTCGGCAAGAGCAAAGCCAAGGTGTTCGTCGAGACCGACGTGAAGGTCACCTTCAAAGACGTGGCCGGCGTCGACGAGGCCAAGGACGAGCTGCAGGAGATCGTCTCGTTCCTGAAAGACCCCAAGGGCTACGGCCGGCTCGGTGCGCGCATGCCGAAGGGCGTGTTGCTGGTGGGCCCGCCCGGCACCGGGAAGACGCTGCTCGCGCGGGCCGTGGCCGGCGAAGCGAGCGTCGCGTTCTTCTCGATCAGCGGCTCCGAGTTCG
>CAYLJT010000743.1:0-4360 GCA_964383995.1 uncultured Polyangiaceae bacterium | reverse complement strand
CCGCGAATCGGAGCAGCCCAGGATGATCGCGAACGGCTCTTGCCCTGCTGCCAGCTCCCGGCGCCGCATTTGGCTCGCTAGGGCGTCCAGGCTTCGGACTCCAGCGAGGAAACGACGATTGCCTTCGCGCAGCCGGTTGAGGCCTTCTTGGGCCGAGATCATGGGCTCTTCCTTCTCTCCTTGGGGCGGCCGCAGAAGGTAGGGGCAACGCGCGCGTCAGGCAAGCGCTTCCGCGCCGGAGAGCTCTACGACCTCGGGGCCTCTGTCAGCTACCATGCCAGCTCTGCAAGAGCTCGACGTAGCCCGAGCGTTCGTAGGCGGAAGGGTTGGGGCAACGGGTGAGGCTCATGTTGCCGCGCATCTCGTCGATCCCAGCATACTCGTGCTCTTCCAGGAAGTTCCGGAGACCGTTCACGAGCGTCGTGAGGTGGGCAGGACCCCGTGAGAGCAGTGCAGACACCGCCTGGACGACCGTGGCTCCGGCCATGATGGCCTTGACCACGTCGGTTGGGCTGTGGACCCCGCCGCTCGCGGCGAGATCGATGCCCGCGGAGGGGGAGGTGATGGCCAACCAGCGCAGCCTTTGGGGAAGCTCGCTCGGGTCGGAAAGGTGCAAGGTCCGCACGACGTCGAGGGTCTCGATGTCGATGTCGGGTTGGTAGTAGCGATTGAAGAGCACGGCCCCCTTCGCCCCCGCGCGCGCCAGGCGGCGCAGGAAGTGGGGCAGGGAAGAGTAGGTGGGCGACAGCTTGACAGCGACGGGGATCGAGAGCTTTTGCACCACGTCAGCGACGATGTCCACCTGACCGTCTTCCACATCGGCGGAGCTCTTCTCGGCGTCGCTAGGCATGGAGTAGAGGTTCAGCTCCAGGGCGTGGGCCCCCGCCTGTTCGATGCGTTTTGCCCACGATAACCAGCCTCCGCGCGTGGTTCCGTTGAGCGAGCCGATGACGGGCACGCTCACCGCGTCGCGGATGCGTCTCACCTGCTCGAGGTAGGCGTCGGGCGTCAAGGCAAAGACATCGGAAGGGGGGAAGTAGGTGGTCGCCTCGGCGTAGCTGTTCGAAGGGCCGTCGAGGTGCCGATGGGCGGCCCACTGCTCCCGAGAAAGCTGCTCCTCGAAGAGCGAGTGCATGACAATGGCAGAGGCGCCGGCGTCCTCCAGACGGCGAACTTTGTCCAGATCGTCCACCAGGGGGGAGGCACCTGGCATGATCGGGTGCGCTAGCTTCAGACCAAGGTAGGTCGTCTCGAGGATCACGGGGTCTCTCCCTTCGGCAAGAGGGCTACGCGGGACAGTTGTTCGTAGAGCGAGCGGCGCATGGCGGCGTCCCGTTCGGCGCGGCTCACGAGGGACGCGTAGTGCTTCGGATTGGCCAGCTCGACCATGCGGAATCGCCCTTCGTTTCGCATGTAATCGCGCACCTTGGCCTTGGGCTCGGGGGAGTCGAGGTGGAGCGGCGGCTCCCCGGCGGCGATGCGCCGCGGGTCGAAGCGATACAGCGGCCAGATGCCCGCGTCGACGGCGAGCCGCTGTTGGTCGGCGCCCTGGGCCATGTCGTAGCCGTGGGCAATGCAGTGGCTGTACGCGATGACAAGGGAAGGTCCGGGGTAGCTCTCGGCTTCGAGCAGCGCCTTGACGGTCTGCGCGTCTTTCGCGCCCATGGCGATGCGCGCGACGTACACCGAGCCGTAGGTCATGGCGAGCAGACCGAGGTCTTTCTTGGCGGTCTCCTTGCCGGCCGCGGCGAATTTGGCGGCTGCTCCGAGCGGGGTGGCCTTGGAGGCCTGCCCCCCCGTATTGGAGTACACCTCCGTGTCCAGGACCAGCAGGTTGACGTTCTGTCCAGACGCGATCACGTGGTCCAGGCCGCCGTAGCCGATGTCGTAGGCCCAGCCGTCACCGCCCACGATCCAGACGCTCTTCTGCACCAGATAGTCGGCAATTTCGAGCAACATGCGCGCCTCGGGGCCTTCCAGCGTCGCGAGCTTTTGCCGGAGCAGAACGACGCGCTCGCGTTGCGCTCGCAGGCCCGCCTCCGTCGTGTCGTTGTCGTTGGTCAAGGCATGAACCAGCTCGTCACCCAACTGGGGCGCGAGGCGGGTGGCAAGGCTTGCGGCGTAGGCCCCCAAGGTGTCCACGGAGAGACGGAATCCCAAGCCGAATTCCGCGTTGTCTTCGAACAACGAGTTGGACCAGGCGGGCCCTCTCCCGGCGCCATCTTTGCTCCAGGGGGTGGTGGGTAGATTGCCTCCGTAAATGGAAGAGCAGCCGGTTGCGTTGGCCACCAACAGGCGGTCCCCGAAGAGCTGCGTCAGGAGCTTGATGTACGGCGTCTCGCCGCACCCCGCGCAGGCGCCCGAGTACTCGAACAAGGGTAGGAAGAACTGGGAGCCCTTGACGTCGAGGGCGACGTGGGCCCTGTCCGGGACAGGGAGGGCCTCGAAGAAGGCAAACGATGGCCTCTCCACCTCTTTTCTACCCTCCGCGGCGACCATGTCGAGGGCCTTGTGGCGTGGGTTCGATTTGTCTTTTGCGGGGCAAAACACCGAGCACAGGTTGCAACCGGTGCAGTCGTCGGGGGCCACTTGCACCACGTAGCGGGAGCCTGGGTATTCCTTCCCTTTGTAAGGAACGTGCAAGAACTGGGGCGGCGCGTCGGCCGCGAGCTCGGGGGAGAACACCGTGGTTCGGATGGCCGAGTGCGGGCAAATCAGCGCGCATTTGTTGCATTGGATGCAGATGGCAGGATCCCAGGCCGGGAGGTTGAGCGCCAAGCTCCGCTTGTCCCACAAAGCGGTTT
This sequence comes from uncultured Polyangiaceae bacterium, assembly GCA_964383995.1. GTDB lineage: Bacteria > Myxococcota_A > Polyangia > Polyangiales > Polyangiaceae > CAYLJT01. The sequence goes on along the minus strand of CAYLJT010000743.1, from coordinate 1,556 downwards.
GGGTAGGCCAGGTGCCGTCCACGGGGAAGGCGCTCACCGGTAGCAGGTCTCCCTTGCCTTCCATCAGCACCGCGGTGACGCGCTGCACGAAATCGGGCGCCCGACTGGGCACGGCCTTGGGACGCCTGCGCTCGCCGACCGGCGCCGCAGGGACGGCGACCTCTTCCAAGTGATCCACCGCCATGGACACGGCGCTCAAGTTCTTCTCGACGATCTCCGCGCCTCGCTTGCCAAAGGTCTTTTGGATCGAGGTCCGCATCTTCTCCAGGGCCACGTCGGCGGGCAAAACACCGGAGAGCGCGAAGAAGCAGGCCTGCATGATGGTGGACACGTAACGACCGAGGCCCGCCTCCTCGGCGACCTTCTGCGCGTCGATCAGGAAGAAGCGCATCTTCTTCTCGACGAGCGCCTGCTGCATCTCGAAGGGTAGACGGGAGAAGGCCTCTTCTTTGGGCCAGGGCGCGTTCAAGAGGAAGGTGGCGCCGGTGCTGGCCCGCTCCAGGATGTCGAGGCGCTCCACGAGCTGCGGTTGATGGCAGGCCACGAAGCTCGCGCTGCGCACCTCGTACGCGGAGCGAATGGGCCCCGGGCCGAAGCGCAAATGCGAGACGGTGACCGCACCGGCCTTCTTGGAGTCGTAGACGAAGTGACCTTGGGCGGACAGCTCGGTCTCCTCGCCGATAATCTTGATGGTGCTCTTGTTGCTGCTGACCGTGCCGTCGGAGCCGAGGCCGAAAAACACCGCGCGCACGACGTTTTGGGGCTCGATGTCGAAGGCAGGATCCTGGTCGAGCGACAGGTGGGTCACGTCGTCGACGATGCCCACGGTAAACCGTTTCTTGGGGATGCGGGCTTCCAGGTTCTGGAAGACGGCGAGGGCGGAGGCGGGCGTGTACTCCTTCGAAGAAAGGCCGTAGCGGCCGCCGACCACCAGCACCCGTCGCTCGGGTTGCTCGGCCAGGGCCGCGAGCACGTCGAGGTGCAAGGGCTCGGCGGGGGCGCCCGGCTCCTTGGTGCGGTCGAGGACCGCGATACGCTCGACGGTCGGCGGCAAAGCACGCAGGAAGGCCTCCACGGCGAAGGGTCGGTACAAGCGCACCTCCAAGAGACCTACCTTCTGACCTTCCCTTACCAGGTGCTCCACCGTCTCACGCGTCGGCCCCGCGCCCGATCCCATCATCACGATCACGCGGGTCGCCTCGGGATGGCCGGCGTAGTCGAACAGGTGGTAAGAGCGCCCCGTCTCCTTCGCGAGGAGGTCCATGGTGCGCTGGACGACCTCCGGGCAGTGATCGTAGTAGGGGTTGGCGGCCTCCCGCGCTTGGAAAAATGCGTCGGGGTTCTGCGCCGTGCCGCGCAGGGTAGGTTTGTCGGGGGTCAGGGCGCGCCGACGGTGCGCCAGGATCGTGTCCTCGCTCAGGAGCGCGCGCAGCGTGTCGTCGTCGAGCTGCTCGATTTTGGCGATTTCGTGCGACGTGCGGAAACCGTCGAAGAAGTGCAGGAACGGGATGCGCGTGGTGAGCGTCGCCGCGTGGGCCACGGCGGCGAAGTCTTGA
>CAYLJT010000742.1:0-4374 GCA_964383995.1 uncultured Polyangiaceae bacterium | reverse complement strand
CGTGGACCCCGTGCGCCTGCGCAGACGCGTCGGGATGGTGTTCCAGAAGCCCAATCCCTTTCCGACCATGTCGATCCGCGACAACGTGCTGGCGGGCCACAGGCTGAACGGCATCAAGCTGAAGGACGCCGAGGCCAAGACCGAGCGTGTGCTGCGTGACGTGGCGCTCTGGGACGAGGTGAAAGACAAGCTCGATCAATCGGGGATGTCGCTCTCGGGTGGGCAGCAGCAGCGCCTGTGCATTGCGCGGGTCTTGGCCGTGGAGCCCGAGGTCATCTTGCTCGACGAGCCCTGCTCCGCCCTCGATCCCATCGCCACCGCGCGCATCGAAGAGCTGATCTTGGAGCTGCGCGAGCGCTACACCTTGGTGATGGTCACCCACAACATGCAGCAGGCCGCCCGCGCCTCGGACTACACTGCGTTTTTCTATATGGGCAAGCTCGTCGAGTTCGACAAAACGGAGCGCATTTTCACCAATCCCAAGGAACGGCGCACCGAAGACTACGTCACGGGCAAGTTCGGTTGAGCGCAAGGGCCATGGCACGCGAGCACACCAGCAAAATCTACGAGCTTGAGCTTCGCACCCTGAACGACAAGCTGCTCTTCATGGGCGGTCTCGTCGAGGACATGATCGGCAAGAGCACGGTCGCCCTCGCCACACGCGACGCCGAGCTCGCGCGCGACACCATGCGCATGGATCGGCGCATCAACCGCATGGAATGCGAGATCGACGAGCTCGCGCTGCGCATCCTGGCCACGCGCCAACCCGTCGCTTCGGACCTGCGTTTCATCACCATGGCGCTCAAAATCGTCACCGACTTGGAGCGCATCGGCGACCTCGGCGTGAACATTTGCGAGCGCGTGATCGAGCTGTCGGAGGAGCCGCCGCTCGAGGTCTCCTGCCCGATCATGCGCTTGGCCGACGAAGCGAAGGTCGCGCTGCACGAGGCCCTCAACGCGCTCACCTCGCGCGACGTGGCGCTCGCGGGCCAAATCCTCACCGAAGACGACATGATCGACGAGCACTACTCGGAGGTCTTCGAGGCCATCCTGCGTGTGATGTCGAACGACCCGCAGGTGGTGTACCGCGCGACGCGCATCCAATCGGTGGCGAAGTATTTGGAGCGCGTGGGCGACCACGCGATGAACATCGCCGAGACGGTGGTGTTTCTCGTGAACGGCAAAGACATCCGTCACTACAACCGCCTCGAAGATCGGCCGTTTGGCCGCGGAAAACGCGCCTCTCGGCCGCCCCCGCCGGCGAACGACGACGACGACAGCGCGGGCTGAGCCTCAGCGCAGCGGGATGAGCCGCATGTCCTCCCAGACATCGCGGGCCACGTGGTAGCGGTAATCGACGCGCCGACGGAGGAGCTTCGCGATGATCGCGCCGAGGGGATTGCCGAGCGCCTCGGCCTTCGCGCGCGCGGCTCCTTCCGCGATTTGCTTGGCGATCTCGGGGTAAGGCACGTCCACGTCGATGGCCGGCCAGCCCGTGTGCATCTGGTACATGAGCAGACCGAGCTGGTAGAGGTCGCTCTGCGCGGTGGTGTAGCCCGCGGTCACCAGCTCCGGCGTGAGGATCTTGGGGTTCGCGACCTGCGGTCGAAACCAGCTCGCGCCGTCGAGCTGATGGGCCACGCCGAAATCGGTGAGCTTGACGATCGGGTTGTGATCGAGCTGCGAAATGAGCACGTTGCCCGCGTGCAAATCGGAGTGCACAAGCCCGCTGTCGTGGAGGTATTGCAGCGTCATCAAGAGCTGGCGTGACAGCTCGATCACGAGGGGCATCGCGAGCGGTCCGCGCATCAACGCGCGGAGGCTCGTGTCGCAACGTTCGAGGGCCAAATAGAAGAGGTAGTTCACCTCGAACGCGTCGTGGATGTAGACGATGTTCGGATGACGGAAGCTCTCGAGCCGCTTCATCTCGTGCGACCACTCTTCCTTCACCACGTGGTACGGCTTGTTCGCAGGGCGCAGCATTTTCAGCGCATAACGCTGATCAAACGGCCCCACGCACTCGTACACCGAGCCGTAGTGGCCGTCGCCGATGAGCTGCCCCACGACGTAGGTGCCGCGCGTCGATTCGAGACGCGTGCCCGCCACAGGGAACGGGATCAGATGGCTTGACGTGTTCCAGGACAACGGGCGAATTCTATCGCACGAGCTGGCCAACAAGATCGGCGGCGACGTCGGCATCGACATCGAGGGCCTCCGCCATCTCCATGATCGCCTCCCGCTCCGCCGTGCGCACGATGCCGTCCGAGGCCATCACCTGAATCGCCAGGGAAAGGGCTACCCGACGCTGGGAGGCCTCGGGGAGCTGGGCTTTGACCGCGGCGAGCCGCGCCTCACGGCCGTCGCGCAGCACCGCTTCCTCGATTTTGGCCAGCATGGCGGCGGCGGCGGGCTCGGAGACGCGGGCGTCGGTCAAGCTCTCGATGCTGGAGGAAAAGTGCTTGCGCTCCACATCGCTGAACTCGCCGTCGGCGTAGGCGGCGAGGAACATGGTCTCGACCAGCGCTTCGAGGACGGGCTCGGAGAAGGCGTGCACCGACGGAATGCCGTGTTGCGTCATGGGGTTGACCTACACCGAGCCGCGGGCCGCACCAAGCCTGGCATTTCGCACAAAAAAGAAAGCGCCAAGGTGGGACGGCCTTGGCGCTTGGGTATGCCGGGAGGGAGCGGCAGTCAAAGAGCTTGAGCGCCCGAACGACGGTAGGGAGGGGAGGGGGAGGGGGCAACCCGTCAGCGGACGCTCGCAGCGTAGTACAGCACGCCCTAGGCCATGCCTCGTTGCACCACAAATCAACTATTTATCGTCCTCGCCTCGCGACGCTGGCGCAGGTCTGAAAGACCGCGCCATTGCATGGGTGAGCAGGACCTCCGCTGCCAGTCTTTCGCCCCGGCGCGCCGACCCCGAGTAGACTCCGCGCCATGAAAGCGGTCGTCCTCGCGGGGGGCAAAGGCTCGCGGCTCAAGCCCTACACGGCGCTCATCCCCAAGCCGCTGATGCCCATCGGTGAGCACACCATCGTCGAGATCTTGTTGCGACAGCTCGCCCACGCCGGGGTCACCGACGTGGTGCTCTGTGTCGGGCACCAGGCCGCGCTGATCGAGGCCGTTTTGGGCGATGGGAAGCGCTACGGCCTGAACATTGGCTACCACCGCGAAGAGCAGCCCCTCGGCACCGTGGGACCGCTGCGCGCCATCGCCGATCAGTTGCCGGAGCACTTCTTGGTGATGAACGGCGACATCCTGTGCGACATCGATTTTGCAACCCTGCACGCGCAGGCGGTGGGCGGTGAATCGCCGCTGACCGTGTCGGTGTGCGAGCGCGCGTCGAAGATCGATCTGGGCGTGCTCGACCTCGACGAGGCCGGTCGTGTCACGGCGTTTCGCGAGAAGCCGACGTACACCTTCTGGGTGAGCATGGGCATCTACGCCATGAAGCGCGACGTGTTGGCGTTCATCCCGGAGGGGCGCGCGTTCGGCTTCGACGACCTGATGCACGCCATGATCGCGGCCGAGCGGCCCATCCAGACCTATCGTTTCCGTGGCCATTGGCTCGACATCGGGCGCAGCGATGACTTCGCCGAGGCGCAAGAAGAGTTCGAGCGAAACCGCGAGCGCTACCTGCGATCGTAGGCCCGACACAACCACGCGTGGGCGCAATCGGGGTCCTCGCAGTCGATCAGCGGGTCGGGATCGTTGCTGATGCAATCATCGCAAATCTCGCGACACGCGGCGGTGCGCGCGCAATCGGTGTCGGCGCAGTCGAGCGCGCCGTCCCCGTCCTCGTCGAAGCCACCCACGCAAATCTCGCGACAAACGGAGTCTCTTTTGCAATCCGCGTCGGCGCAATCAATCAGCGTGTCGCCATCGTCGTCGCTGCCGTTGCCGCAGATTTCAACGGGGATCACCGCGCAATTGCCCTTGCCCGAGCAGCTTTGATCCGCGCAGTCGATGGCGCCGTCGTGGTCGTTGTCCACGAAGTCGTCGCACTTCTCGACGCAGTTTCCGACGCCAAAGCAGTCTTGATCGTCGCAGTCGATTTTGCCGTCGAGGTCGTTGTCCGCGAAGTCGTCGCACTTCTCGACGCACTTTCCCACGCCAAAACAGTCGTGATCTTCGCAGTCGATCTTGCCGTCGAGGTCGTTGTCCGCGAAGTCGTCGCACTTCTCGATGCACTTGCCGAGGCCGAAGCAGTCGGGGTCGGCGCAGTCGATGGCGCTGTCGCCGTCGTTGTCGAGGAAGTCGTCGCAGGTCTCGTTGCCCCCATAGAGCGGCCCACCGCCGCCCAGCTCGGGCACGCACGAGCTACCAACCCCCCCCCCCCCGCCCCCCCGCCCACCCGGTGCCACCCGGGGGGGG
>CAYLJT010000741.1:0-4380 GCA_964383995.1 uncultured Polyangiaceae bacterium | reverse complement strand
GCTTGCGCCGCGAGGGACGCCTCCAGCGAGCGACCGTCCTGGCCATTGGCCTGGAGATTTGCGCGGGCCTTGCCGCGGCCCACGGGGCGGGCGTGGTGCACCGCGACCTCAAGCCCGACAATGTCCTCCTTGCCAAAGACGGCCGGGTGGTCCTCACCGACTTCGGCATCGCGCGCGCCTTCGAAAACCAGAGCGCGGCGTCGAAGACCGGCGAGGTCTCGGTGGGGACCCCCGCTTATATGGCTCCCGAACAGGTGGAATCCGCGGGTGAAGTCGACGCGCGTGCCGACATCTATGCCCTGGGAGCCATGTTGTTCGAGCTCTACACGGGACATCCCGCGTGGCCCGGAGATCACCCCCTCGCGGTGGCGGTCGCGCGACTGACCAAGCTCCCTCCCGATCCACGCAAGCACAACCCCGACCTCACCGACGAGGAGGCGGCCGTCGTCCTCCGCTGCCTCGCGCGCTACCGGGACGACCGGTTTGCCACCGCGCACGACCTGGCGCAGGCCCTCGAAGCCCTTCGAAACACCGGCTCCAGCACGGCCGCGTCGACGCGACCGGCGGCCCCCTCCACCTTGCCAACGGCCGAGGCGGAGGGGCGCGCCGTCTACGATGCGTTCGCGCACATCGCCGCCGCGCCCTCGCGCAAGACGGTCGCTGTGTTGTCCTTCCGGAATGGCGGCGCGCCCGACGACGACTACCTTGCCGACGGTCTGACCGACGATCTGATCGACACCCTGTCCATGACGCCAGGCCTTCGGGTCCGCCCGCGCGCCACGCAGAAGGGTGAGGATATCGCGGATTCCCGCGCTGCGGGCCGCGATTTGGACGTTCAGGTCGTGGTGGACGGGGTGGTCCGGCGGGGCGCAGGGCATATCCAGATTCGGGTGCGCATCGTGGGGGTCGCCGACGGCTTCCAGCTTTGGGCGAAGCGCTTCGAGCGACCGGAGAGGGATTTGTTCGCCGTCAACGACGAGGTGGCGCGGGCGGTGGCGGAGGCCCTGACCGTCGACTTCGACGCCCCCGCCCGCCAAGCTCCTACCGACCCGGTTGCCATCGACCTCTACCTGCGCGGGCGCCATGCGTATCGCAAATTCTGGAGCGCCGCCGTGCGCGAGGCCGTGGGCCTCTTCGAAGAGGCCCTCGCGCGCGCCCCCGACGATCCTACCATCCTGGCGGCCGACGCCATCGCCCGCGTAAGGCTCCTGTTTTTTGGCGGAGAAGGCTCCGATTTGGCCGCGCAAAGGGCGCTCTCTGCGGCGGAGCGGGCGGTAGCCGTCGCACCGCAGCTCGGCGAGGCACGCCTCGCGCTCGCCGCGGTTCGCCTGCACTTCGGGGACGCCGCCGGGGCCATCCGCGAAGCCAAGCTCGCCGTGCTCCGTTCGCCGAGCCTCTGCGAGGGCCACGCCATGTTGGGTAGGATCTTGGTCGAGATCGGCCGCGTCGAAGAAGGTATGCGCAGCCTGTCCCTGGCCCTGTCGCTCGATCCGGCGACGCCCCTCGCGACGCAAGATCTCGCCCGTGCCCAGGCGCTCTTGGGCCGCTGGAACGAGGCGGAAGAAACGCTATCGAAGTCCCTCGGCCGGGAGGTCGAGCAAGCGCAGATCTTGATGCGCGCGCGGCTCTGTGTTTGGCAAGGTGACATGGCCCGGGCCATGGAATACGTCAGCACCATCGAGAGCGCCCCGGGCGAGCTTGCCTTTGTAGCGATGATGCAGGAGCTCATGGCCATGCGCTCGCTGCCCGGGGGACGCGAGCGCTTCCGAAGGGAGGCTGGCACCAACGACGGTGGGCTCCGGCGACGCGTCTTCTTCTACCAGATCGAAGCCGAGCTCGCCGCGGCGACGGGCAACATCGAATGGGCCCTCGATGCGCTCCGCCGCTCGGTCGACGCGGGTCTCATCGACGCCTTGTGGATCGAGCGCTGTCCGCTCTTCGCGGGCCTTCGGAGCGACCCCCGGATGGTGACCCTCGTGTCCGAGACAAAGACGCGCGCCCGCGGGATCTTGTCGGCGTTTTTGGACGCGTGAGAGGCTCGTCAGAACGCCACGAGCAGCACCCCTTGCCAACGTCAGCTATACGATCAGGCGCACGCCGCCGAGGTCCGCCAACTGGTGCGGAAAGCGGTCCCCTGGGCAGCCGATGAACATGTAGTTGAGGGGGACGTCCAGGTGGACGGACAGGCGGTTTATCAGCTCGGGACCGAACGTGCCTTTGACCGCGACGAAGTCGATCCTTATCTCGGGAAACACCACGTCGAGCGTGCTGAGATGGCCAGCCAAGTCCTTTGGGATGTCGGCCTCCTCCTTGTAAACATGCACCACCTTCAGGGTGTGTGTCTGCTCGTTGGCGAGCACGTACTCGATGGCTCGCCGGAGGTTCAGCATGTCGTCGCCGCGCGTGAAAAAGACCACGGACTGACTGTTGATTTGGTCGATCTTCGTCCGCGTCCAGGCGGCCACCCCCTCGTTCATCGAGCGCACCGCCTCCTGAATGGAGCGTCCTACCGCCAGCAAGGTGCGCAGGATGGCCACGCGGAGAAACATGGCCCCCACGGCCGCGACCGTAATCGCGAAGTAGATGCTGAAGATGATGAAGTCGTTCCACGAACGCAGGATGTTGCCCACCAGCCCGAAGCCCACCGCCGCCATGGCCAAGATCACGGTCATCCACGAAGCGCGGGTGTCCCGCGGCAGGCGATTGCGCTTGATGGCCAAGAGCCGATTGCCGACCGCAAACAGCATCATGACCCCCAGAAACGAGATCGTGTAGACGCCCGCCAGCGTGCTGACCTCGCCTTGCGTGATCAGCAGAATCGAGACGCACAGCGCGAAGAAGCCGAGAATGATGAAGTGCGGCGTGCGTCGGGCCTTGTTCTCGGTCAGGAGCACCTGGGGCAAACAGCGGTCGAGCGTCATGCGGCGGACGAGCCCTGTGACGCCCACGTAGCTCGTTAAGACGGCGCCCGAGAGCACGAGGAAGGCGTCAATGCCAATCCAGGTAGCGAACCAACGTCCCGTCGTGCGTCCGCCAACCTCCGAGAGCAGGGTCTCCGTGTGGCTCGCCACCTCGCCGACGGGCAGCGTGCCGAGGGACAAGAGGCACAACACGGGGTTGAAGAAGAACACGGCAAGCCACATGTTGCGCAGGGTCTTCGGGAAGATGCCTGGCTTTTGCTCCTCGATGAAATTGGCCGAGCTCTCGAAGCCGCTGATGCCCAACATGCCCGCTGCGAAGCCATAAAAAAGCGCCTTGCCCAGGCCGCCCTCGGGAGGGTGAGACCAGTTGTCCAGCAGCGTCGCGAACCCGTCCTCGTAGACGTGGAGGCCGCTGCTCGCCGTGAGCACGACGAGCGTCGCCATGTGCAACACGAAGATGCCCACGGCGACCACGGCGCTCTCCGTGATGCCCACGATATTGAGCAGCGCAAACAGCCCCAAGAGCGCCACGGTGCCTACGAGAACAGGCATTTCCGGCGCCAGGTGGTGAACGTAGTGGATGGCCTCGTGGGAACTGATAACGGCGGTCGCGATGTAGGAAAGCAGGGTAAGGCACGCGGCGATCGACGCCTTACCCTTGCTGGTGGTGTTCAAGAGAACGTTGTAGGCGCCGCCATTCAGCGGGAGCGCGCTTCCTACCTCACCGTAGATCTTGCGAAACAGGTAGAGCACGACACCCACCATCGCGAGCGCAATGGGCGCGTAAACCCCGGAGGAAATCGTGCACAGGGCCGCCACGTACAGGACGGAAGACGTGATGTCGTTGCCGCAAATCGCCGTCGCCGCGAGCTCGCCGAGCTTTTTGTGGCGGGCTCCGAGGGCGCGCGGAGCCGCATCGTCTTGCTCCAGATTGCGGAGGTTCTCGGCCTTGCCCCAACCTGCAAACACCCAGCCTTCCGGGGGGGACGCGGGGATTTGCGGCGTGGTCGTGTCTTGGGTCGTCGGATCGGCCATGAATCACCGACGCTATCAGCAAGTCGCGGCCCCGTGCGAGCCTTTGGCGGAAGTCTCGCAAAAAAGGGCCGATCGCGGCTTTCCTTGCGCAAACGGCCTCAACCTGCAACACCTGGGGTCGACGGTCGCGCCAGCGCGCGGGACGACGAATGCCAACTGCCCCCTTGAAACACCGAGCTCGCGGCGCCGAAGAGGCCGCGCGCACGCTTCTCTCGTCGCTCCGTGGCAAGGGACAGAGCTTCACGATCGCCGACGCTTCGGCCCGAAGCGGCCTGCCCCTCCGGGAAGCCGAGCTGGGTCTACACGCGCTCGTGCGCGACTACCGCGGCCACCTGCGTGTCACCGACGACGGGGATCTCCTCTTCCGGTTCCCCCATGGCTTCGACAAACCGTGGGAAGAGCGGACGCGCCTCAAGCGGATGCT
>CAYLJT010000740.1:0-4388 GCA_964383995.1 uncultured Polyangiaceae bacterium | reverse complement strand
TTTGGCGAAGCCCTCGACGTGCTCGGCCTCTTTTTCGAGGTAGCTCTTGGGGATGAACAGCGGAAAATAGGCGTTTTTGTGGCCGGTCGCCTTGAACATCCCGTCGAGCTCGCGCTGGATGTTCTCCCAGATGGCAAAGCCCCAAGGCTTGATGATCATGCAGCCGCGGACCGGCGAGCTCTCCGCGAGATCGGCCGCGCGGATGACCTCCTGGTACCACTTCGCGTAGTCCTCGGCCCGCGTGGGCGAGATGGCAGTCTTCGGGGCTTGTTGCTTCGATTTCGCGTCGGCCTTCACGGAGGTCTCCTTCAAAACGGGGGCGTTTCTTAGCCGCAATCGCCGTTGGGGTCCATGAGTCATTCGGTGAATGTTGGCGGTAGGCGCTATGCGTCCGGCCCGCGTTGTGGTAGCCGCGGTTCGTTTTGCACCACGCCGAGCGCCCTCCCGCCCACCACCGCGGTCCCCTTGTCGCCATCGGCGGAGCCGAAGACAAGGTCGGTGATCGCAAAGTCCTGTCCCACGTCGTGGAGCTCGCGGGGGGCAAGGGCGCCGTCGTCGCCATCTTGCCCGTCGCATCCATGATTCCAGGTCAAATGGCCTCCACCTACGAGGCCATTTTTCGCAGCCTGGGCGCCGAGACGCGCATCATGCGCGTGCGAACGCGGGCCGACGCCGACGATCCGGCGGTCCTCTCCACCCTCGATGGAGCGTCCGCCGCGTTCTTCACCGGGGGCGCGCAGGGTCGCATCGTGACCTTGCTCGGGGGCACGAAGCTCGCCCAAAAAATCCGCCGCTCGCACCGCGCGGGCCTGGTCGTCGCGGGGACGAGCGCGGGCGCGTCGGCCCTGTGCAACCACATGATCGCGCAGGGTCGCACCGGCTACGCGCCGAACCGCCACAGCGTCACCATGGCCCCCGGCCTGGGGCTCACGAAGCGCCTCGTCATCGATCAGCACTTTGGACAGAGGCACCGCATCGGCCGGCTGTTCGCCGCGGTCGCGCTGAATCCTTACCTCGTGGGCGTGGGCATCGACGAGGACACCGCCATCGTCCTCAACGCCCACAATCGCGCCGAGGTCATCGGCCACGGCACGGTCACCATCGTCGATGGCTCGCACATTCAACACACCGACATCCACGAGGTCGCCGACGACAGACACGCGGCGCTCCTCGGTCTTTCGGTCCATGTCTTGACGGGCGGCCACGCCTTCGACATCGAGACCCGCACGCCCTCCTGGCCCGCGGGGCCGGAGTGGGTCGAGGCGAAAGAACACGCAGACACCACCCACTAAGCGGCGATTGACTCACCCCAAGATGGCGAGGACATGACGTGAAGCTCCTTGAGACGCGTGTGTATCGCGGCCCGAACCTGTATGGATATCGGCCCGTTATCCGGTTGACGTTGGACCTCGAGACGCTCGAAGACTACCCGAGCGACAAGCTCGATGGCTTCGTCGACAAGCTCCTCCGCGACATCCCGACCCTCGATGAGCACGGTTGTTCGTACGGTGAGCCCGGGGGTTTTGTACGGCGTTTGCGCGACGGAACGTGGTTTGGTCACATCGTTGAGCACGTGGCGATCGAGCTGCAGTGCCTGGCTGGCACCCCCGTCACCTATGGCAAGACCCGCGGCACCGGCGAGCATGGCGTCTACCATGTCATCTACAGCTACGAAGACGAAGACGTCGGCCTCCGCGCCGGCGAAAACGCCATCGAGTACCTGAGAAGCATTCTGCCCGAAGGCTTCGCGGACCGCAGGCAAGAGCCCTTCGATCTGCAGGAGGAGAACGAGAGCCTGGCTCGCCTGGCGCAACGCGTGGCCCTCGGTCCCTCCACGCGCAGCCTGGTCGAAGAGGCCAAAAAGCGCGGTATTCCGACCATGCGGCTCAACCGCTTCTCCCTTGTGCAGCTCGGTTGGGGCGTCCATCAACGGCGTATCCAGGCCACGGTCACCAGCGAAACGCGGCACATCGCGGTAGAGATCGCGCAGGACAAAGAGCTGACCGGATCGCTCCTGGAGCGCGCCGGCCTGCCCGTGCCGCGCCACGAGCGCGTGCGCAGCGCCGACGCCGCCGTGCGTGTGGCGCGCCGCATCGGCTACCCCGTGGTGGTCAAGCCCATGGATCTGTCCCACGGGCGCGGGGTTGCGCTGAACCTTACCGACGAAGCGCAGGTGCGCGCGGCGTTCGACAAGGCCTACGATCTATCGAGCTACGTGCTCGTCGAGGCCATGGTGCAGGGCAACGACCACCGCGTGCTCGTCGTGGGTGGCAACGTGGTGGCTGTCGCGGAGCGCGTGCCGGGACACGTGGTGGGCGATGGCAAGAGCCCGATCCGCGAGCTCGTCGAGCGCGTGAACGCGGACCCGCGGCGCGGTGTTGGGCACGAGAAGGTGCTCACGCGCATCGAGATCGATCACCAGGCCGAGCGCCTGCTCGCGCAGGCAGGGAAGACGCTCGACACGGTGCTCGCCGACGGCGAGGTGTTCGCGCTCCGCTCCACCGGAAATCTGTCGACGGGCGGCACCGCGGTGGACAAAACCGACGTCATTCACCCCGACAACATCGACATCGCCGTGCGCGCCGCGAAGGTCGTGGGGCTCGACGTCGCGGGCATCGATTTGATTTGCAAAGACATCTCGAAGAGCGTGCGCGATCAAGCGGGCGCGATCGTCGAGGTGAACGCGGCGCCCGGGTTTCGCATGCACATCGCGCCCACCGTGGGGACGTCGCGCAATGTGGCCGCGCCCGTCGTGGACATGCTGTTTCCGCAGGGTGGAACGGCGCGCATTCCGCTCGCGGCGATCACCGGGACGAACGGTAAGACCACGACCAGCCGCATGGTCGCGCACATGCTCAAGATGGCTGGCAAGCGCGTCGGTCTCACCACCACGGACGGCATCTACATCGACGGCGAGCGCATTTTGAAGGGCGACATGACCGGGCCCTGGAGCAGCCGCGTCGTGCTCATGGATCCTACCGTGGAGGCCGCGGTGCTGGAGACCGCGCGCGGCGGCATCCTGCGCGAAGGCCTGGGCTGGGATCGCTGCGACGTCGGCTGCGTGCTGAACGTGAGCGCGGATCACCTTGGTTTGCGCGGCATCGACACGGTCGAGGACCTGGCGTTCGTCAAGCGCCTTGTTGTGGAGGTGGTGCGCAGCGACGGCACGAGCGTGCTCAACGCGGACGATCCCTTGGTCGCCGCGATGGCCGAAAAGGCCGAAGGCCGCGTGATGTATTTTTCGAGCTCGCCGCACAACGAGATTGTCCGCGCGCACGTGAAGGCGGGCGGCCGCGCCGCGGTGGTCGAACAAGGTGTCAATGGCGAGATGCTCACGATCTACGACGGCGATCGGCACATCCCCGTTTTGTGGACCCACCTCATCCCCGCCACGATGGAAGGCAAGGCGAAGTTCAACGTCGAAAACGCCCTCGCCGCGGCGGCCGTGGGCTATTCGATGGGCCTGCCCCTCGAAGCCTTGCGCCACGGTCTGCGCACGTTCGCGACCTCGTTCTACCAAGCGCCGGGCCGTTGCAACGTGTTCGACGAGCATCCCTTCCGCGTGATCGTCGTCTACGGCCACAACCCCGCGGCCATGGCGAAGATGGCGGAGCTCGTGCGCAGCCTGCGCAAACAGAAGGCGATCGGCGTGCTCATGGCGCCTGGCGATCGGCGCGACGGGGACATTCGCGACGTGGGCAGGGCGGCCGCGAGCGCGTTCGACGTCATCGTCGCCAAAGAGGACACCAACCTCCGCGGTCGCGAGGCGGGCGATGTCGCGCGGCTGCTCCGCGAAGGCGCCATCGAAGGCGGCGCGTCTCCCGAATCGATCCACGAGTACGGTGATGAGCAGACCGCCATCGATTTCGCGCTCGGCCTCGCGAAGCCCGGGGACCTCGTGGTGCTCTTCGCGGACGACGTGACGGCCGTGTGGAAGCAGGTGATTTACTGGGGGAAGGACCGCCCCGCCGAGGAGCTGTCATGACGCCCGTGGTCCTGACCCACGGCGGCGCTGCTTCGCCCAAGAGCGTCTCCGACGGTTGTTTCGTTGCAGCTCAAAGGGCCCACGCGGTGCTCGCGGAGGGCGGAGACGCCCTGGCCGCGGCCCTCGCGGCCACGGTGATCCTGGAAGACGATCCGCGCTACAACGCGGGCACCGGCTCGAACCTCCGTCTCGATGGCAAGCTCATCGAAATGGACGCTTCGGTGATGACGAGCGATGGCCGCTTCGGGGCCGTTGCCTGCATCGAGGCCGTCAAGAACCCGGTGCTCGTCGCGGCGAAGGTCATGACGACACCTCACCTTATGTTGGTCGGCGGCGGGGCCACCGCCTTCGCGCGGCGCATGGGCTTTTCGCCCTACGATCCGACCACCGAGGGCGCGCTGCG
>CAYLJT010000739.1:0-4389 GCA_964383995.1 uncultured Polyangiaceae bacterium | reverse complement strand
TGCTCATCGACTTCAACTACGACGTCGAGCCGCTGACAGGCATGTACCCCATCCCGACCGTCGGGCCCTTCTCGCTGCTCACGGAGAGCCGGCGCAACCATTGGGGCAAACTGGCGTTCAAGTGGATGTACTGGAATGGGCTCTTGCCAGAGAAGCCCTTGCCCGTCCCGATGCAGATGTCCATGGCAGGGAAGAACATCCCCGTCGTGCACCCATGAGACGGAAGAGTGGTTATTGGTAGTTGACGAGGAGAGTTGTTATGCCTTCCCAAATCTACAATGGGCGGATGGTCGATCTGACCCCCGATGGATATCTCGCGCAGCCCAAGGACTGGACTCCTGAGATGGGCGAGGCCATCGCCAAAGAGGTCGGGGTGACGCTGGTTCCCGAAGCGTGGAAGGTCGTCCAGTTCGCGCGGAAAGACTACTTTGACGAGGGTCAGACGCCCGGTCTACGCCGCATCGTCGCGCAGACGGCCGTCCCAATGAAAGACATCTACAAGATGTTCCCGGGCGGCCCGGGCAAGCTCATCGCCAAGATCGGCGGCGTGCCGAAGCCCAAGTCCTGTCTCTGACCTTTTGCTAGGCGAGGAAGCCATGGCCACGAAGCTCGAAAAAATCAGCATCATTTGTTCAAAGGGCAGCTTGGACATGGCCTATCCGGGTCTCGTCCTCGCGAACGCCGCGCGCATGTCAGGCATCGAGGCGACGATGTTCTTCACCTTCTGGGGGCTCGACATCGTCAACAAGCACAAGGTCGACCACCTGCACCTGTCCTTGGTCGGCAACCCGTCGGTGCCGATTCCGGCCATGATCGCCGGGCTGCCCGGCGTGGAGGCGTTGGCAAGCTCCATGATGAAGCATGAGATGAAGAAGCTCGACATCCCCCCGGTGCACGAGTTCATCAGCATGCTCGCGGACGCCGGCGCCGAGCTCTACGCCTGTCAGATGGCCATGGACATGTTCCGGCTGAAGAAGGAAGACCTGTTGCCCGAGGTCAAAGATGTCATCAGCGCGATGGACTTCTACGACGTCAGTGGCAACGCCCAGATGTTGTTCATCTGAAAGCAAAAAGGCCCCGACGCTCGCCGCGCCGGGGCCTTCGTGTCGAAGCGATGAGGGCTAACGAGACGCGAAGAGGCCGAGGACACTTCGCTCGATGACCCCCGTCGGGATCAAACGAAGCTCGGGATCCGAGGCCAAATCTTGCGCCGTCTGTTCGTGCGACGAGATGGACTGCCAACCAATCAAGTCGCCGCGGAGCTGCGGCTCGTTGTCCGAGACAGGTGTGAGCGCCGTCGCGACGCGGAAACCGTCGAGGCGCTGGAGCCGACCAATCAAACGGGCTTGCAGCGCCGCGTCGACGTCGCTCGAACGCACCCCGTAGGCGGCGACCTCGATGATGGGTGAAGATGCCAGTGCGTCGAACAGCTTCTTGGGGTCATCCGTCAGCGTGTAACGCGCAAACAGGCGCACGTCGCCGATGGCGACGCGCACGGGCGTAAACAGCTCGTCGTGCTCGATGCGGTGAGAGGCCATCTCCGCTGCGTCGTAGTTGGACCAGGCCACGAGGTCGGCAAACAGCCGCTCTCCTTTGACGCTCTCCAGGCGAAGGGCGCCTTCGTAGCCGGCGAAGGTGGTGAGCCAACGGTGCAGATTGCGGTGCACTCGGGGGAAAACTCTGGGGTCTTTGGCGGTGTAGACTGCCACTTCGAGGGTCATGGCCATCGGGCCCGGGATGACCCGGGCGCCAGGCAGGTTCGCGAGGATTCCTTTGGCAGAAGAAGCGTTCGAAGTACCGTCCACGTGCATTGCTTTTCTCCTTTGTTTGAACCCCTTTGTTATAAGATCGAACCCTGACAGAATTCGTCAGGGAATATGCGCGCCCAACGCCTCATGGACTTGCTCGAGCTGCTCCGGGCTCGGGACACGATTTCGGTCGCCGAAATCGCAAAAGAGCTTGCAATTACCGAGCGAACGGTGTTCCGCGACCTCGCCGCCTTGCGCGATCGGGGCCTCCCGGTGACCGGCGAAGCGGGCCCCGGCGGGGGCATCCGGCTGGAGCGCGATCGGGGGGTGCCGAGCGTGCATTTGTCGGCCGACGAAGTGGTCAGTTTGTGGCTCTCGGCGGAGCTGTCGCGAAGGGCCAGCGCGCTGCCCTGGGGCGAGGCCGCGCAGAGCGGCATGAACAAGCTACTTGCCAGTGTCTCGAAGGAGCGCGCGCGGGAGCTTCGGGCGCTGTTGCGCCGCGTGGTCGTCGGTCGTTCGGCGAGCGACGCCGTGCGCGATCACGCGTCCACGCCGTCGACCGAGCTCGTGGCCGTCTTCGAGCGGGCTTTTACGCGCGGAATTGGCCTCGCCTTTCACTACCGCGACCGCTTCGGCAACGAGACCGAGCGCTCGATCGAGCCCCACGGGCTGCTCGTCGAGCCCCCCGTTTGGTACTTGCTTTCAAGGGATATCGCGAAGGGCGAGGCGCGCACCTTCCGCATGGACCGCGTGAGCCAGCCGCGCCTCTTGACCGAGCACACCTTTCGACCCGATCTCGACATCGTCCGCAGGCTCGCCAAGCACGTCGCCGAAGGCAAACCGCACGGCGCGGCGTAGGAAACGCGGCCTATTCGCCGGCGGCCTTCTTTTCGCGAGGCTTTCGCGACGAGGCCTTTTTTAGCGTGGGAGATGTCTCTTCGGCGGCTTCGGGGGCGGTCGCTTCTTCGTGCGTCGTGGTGTTGGCGCTGGTTACGGCCGCGCCGCCGAGGCTTCGCTTCAAGGCCTCGAACAAATCGATGATTTGAGCCTCGGGCTCGGCGGCGGCGACGCTTATCTCTTCGCCGGCGACCTTCTGTTCGACGGCGGCGACCACGCGGTCGCGGTATTCATCGCGGAAGGCCTCGGGCCGAAAGGCCTCGACCGAGAGCTGCTCGATGAGCTTCTCGGCGAGCTCCTCTTCGACGGGCTTGAACTGGGTGTTTTCGCTGGGCCTCTCGACCTCGTCGAAGCTCCGCACCTCGTCGGCGTAATAGACGTAGTGCAGCACGAGACCGCCCTTGTAGGGACGCAACAAAACAAGCTGTTCTTTTCCGCGCGTGCCAAACCGCCCGACGGCCAGCTTTCCGGTCTTCAGCATGGCATTCGAGAGCAGCTTGTAGGCGCGGTCGCCGCCCTTGTCGGGGCCTAGAAAATAGGTCTTGTCCACGTACAGCAGGTCGACCGAGTGGTCGGGCACGAACTCTACGATGTCGAGACGATCGGTCTTTTCGCCGCCGAGCTTGGCCAGCTCTTCTTCGGTGAACTGGACAAATCGATCTTTGGAGTACTCGTAGCCCTTGACCATGTCGGTGCGGGCGACGATCTCGTTGTCGACCGGGCAGAGGTATTGCTGCTTCATGCGCCCGCCGCATTTCTTGTGCAGCATGTTGAACGACACCGACTGGGCCGAGGTGGCGGTGTAGAGCTTGATGGGGATGGAAACGAGGCCGAAGGAGATGGTTCCAGAGCCGATGGCGCGGGCGGGCATGCGCGAATCTTAACTTTGGTTCGGATTCGTTGTCGAATTCCTCCCACAAGCCCCCCGATGAAGCTCGATGACTACCGAAAAAAGCGCGACGTTTCGCGGACCCCCGAGCCCGTGGGCGCGGAGCCGCGGCGTACCGGCGTGCCGACCTTGGCGGGGGCCTTCGTGGTGCACCTGCACGACGCGACCCGCAGGCACTACGACCTTCGGCTCGAAAATGCGGGGGTGCTCACAAGCTTTGCCGTCCCGAAGGGGCCGAGCTTCGATATCGACGACAAGCACCTTGCCGTGCTCACGGAGGACCACCCGATTGAGTACCTCGACTTCGAGGGCGTGATCCCCGACGGTAACTACGGTGCTGGGGCCATGATTGTCTGGGACAGAGGTCAGGTAAAGTACCTGGAATTTCCCATCGAAGAGGCGATTGAGAAGGGGAAGATCGACTTCGTCTTGTCGGGCTACAAGCTGCGTGGTCGCTTCGCCCTCGTGCGCATCAAGGGCTCGCTCACGGAGTGGCTATTGTTCAAGAAGCGCGACGCCTTCTCGTCGAAAGAGCGCAACGTGCTCGTGGAGGCGCCGCGCAGCGTGTTGTCGGGCCTCACCGTGGAAGAGCTGGAAGCGGCGCCCGAGATCGCGAAGAGCATCGAAGAGGCCGTGAAAAACGAGGGGGCGCCGGTGCGCTCGGGCCAAAACAAGAAGTTTACGCCCATGCTCTGCGGCGGGGGCACGCCGCCCCTCGAAGACGCGGAGTTTCTGTATGAGCTCAAGCTCGATGGCGTGCGCATCATCGCCGAGAAAAACGGCCCGGATGTGCGCCTGACCTACCGTTCGGGGCGCGACGCCGCGGCGAGCTACCCGGAGGTGGTGCGCGCGGTG
>CAYLJT010000738.1:0-4399 GCA_964383995.1 uncultured Polyangiaceae bacterium | reverse complement strand
CACGTGCGCCGCGGAGAAGGCGCGCGCCACGAGCACCGGGACCGGCTCGTTGGAGAGCGCGGCCAGCGCCGTCTCCAGGGCCTCGGCGACGGCCGTCGCGCTGCGTGGCCGGGCAGCGGGGCTGCGCTCCAAGCAATGGGCCACGATCGACGCCAGCGCCGTGGGCGCAGACGTGGGCAGGGGCTCGGGCTTCTCGTGCCGCAAGCGGCGCAGCGTGGCGCGCGGCTCGCTCGCCGCGAACGGGTGTCGGCGGGCGAGGAGCGTGTGGAGCAGCACGCCGAGGGCAAAAATGTCCGAGACAACCGTCGCCGGCTCCCCCTGCGCTTGCTCGGGGCTGAGCGTCTCGGGGTGGGCGAAGACCTCGCCGGCTTCGAAGGCCTCGTTGTGTGCGGCGTGCGCGCCGCGCGGCGCGACGGGGGGCTCGATCTTCACCGTGCCGAGGGCCGACACGCTCACGTCGTCGCCCCCGAGCCCACCAAAAATCACGTTCCGCGCGTGGGCGTGGGCCAAGGCGTCGGCCACGACGAGAACGATGGCGCAGGCCGCCGCGGGCTCGATCTTGGTCTTGGCGACGAGCGCGGAGAGGCGCACACCATCGGCTTTTTCGTAGGCGAAGAAGGGCTCGGGCGGGCTGCCGTCGACTTCGAGGACGGTGACGAACGCGGGGTGGGTGAGCTTGGCCAGCGCCTCGGCCTCGCGCACCAGATCGGCGCGCTGCTCTTCGT
Organism: uncultured Polyangiaceae bacterium; assembly: GCA_964383995.1. GTDB lineage: Bacteria > Myxococcota_A > Polyangia > Polyangiales > Polyangiaceae > CAYLJT01. The sequence goes on along the minus strand of CAYLJT010000738.1, from coordinate 3,674 downwards.
TCGCAACGAACGCAGGCTTCGTGGTCTTGACCCGCGCGGCGCGACCGAGGGTCGTGTGGCGCGCGTTGTAGACCACCCAAAAGCCGCGCTCGCGCTCCCGATCGAAGAGCTCGTAGGGGCCGAGGCGCGTCGCGTCCATGGGCCTTCGGGCCCCTACTTTCGCACGATCAAGGACTGCCCCGTCATGACGTCGGGCACGGGCAATTGCATGAGCGTGAGCATCGTCGGCGCGACGTCGGCGATGCGTCCTCCGCCTCGGAGGGTCACGTCGCGATCGGCGTCGTTGACGTAGAAGAGCGGCACGGGGTTCGTGGTGTGGGCCGTGTGCGGGTTGCCCTCGGCGTCTTTCATCAGCTCACAATTGCCGTGGTCGGCCGTGACGATCAAAGCTCCGTGCTTCTTGCGCACGGCGTCGGCGATCGCGCCAACGCCTTCATCCACCGCTTCGACGGCGCTTATCGCGGCGTCGAGCTTGCCCGTGTGGCCCACCATGTCGGGGTTCGCGAAGTTGACCAGGATGAAGTCGTAGCGGTCGCTCTCGACGGCCGCGACGACCTCGTCGGTCACGCTCTTGGCGCTCATCGCGGGCTTGAGGTCGTAGGTCGCGACGTCACGCGGCGAGGCCACCATTTTTCGATCTTCGCCCTCGAAGGGCGCCTCGCGGCCGCCGCTGAAGAAGTAGGTGACGTGGGCGTACTTCTCGGTCTCGGCGCAGCGAAGCTGGGTCTTTTGGGCCGTGGCGAGCACCTCGGGAAACGACCGTTCGATGGACTCTTTGCGGAAAGCGACGGGGATGCCGAGGGCCGCGTCGTACTCGGTCATGCCCGCGAAGCTGTACTCGTCGAACGCGTGCACTTCGCGGTTTCGCTCCGTCAAAAGCTCGAGCGCCTCGGGCGGGAGGTTGCGTCGCATCAACATCGCGCACAGCTCCCGCATGCGATCGGGACGGAAGTTGAAAGCCAAACCGACCTCCTCGCCCCACCAGTCCCAGGTCGGGTTTTTCGAGGCGAAATCGGCCATGAACGTGCCCTTGATGCCCTCGTAGTCGCCGATGCGGGTGGGCGCCACGAACTCGTCGGTCTCGCCGCGATCGTAGGCCGCGTTGAGCGCCTCCCACGCGTTGCTCGCCTGCGGCACGCCCTCGCCACGCACCATGGCTTGGTAGGCGCGAAACACGCGATCCCACCTTTTGTCTCGGTCCATCGCCCAGTAGCGGCCGCCGATGGTGCCGATGACGCCCTTGCCTTCGAGCTTCTGTTGCAGCGGCCCGAGGTAATTCCAGGCGCTCTTCGGGGGTGTGTCGCGGCCGTCGAGGAAGGCGTGCACCACCACCTCGATCGTTTGGTAGTGCGCAGCGTCGATCAGCGCAAAGAGGTGATCCAAGGACGAATGGACACCTCCGTCCGAGACAAGACCGAACAAATGCAGGCGGCACTTTCGGTCCTTCGACTGGCGAAACAGGATGTCGATCACCTCGTTCGACGCCAGCTTTTGTTCGGCGATCGCGACGTCGATGCGGCTGATGTCCATGAGGGCGATGCGGCCCGCGCCGAAGGAGAGGTGGCCGACTTCGCTGTTGCCCATCTGCCCTTCGGGCAACCCCACGTCGGGGCCGCTCGTGCCGATGAGTGTGCGCGGGTACTCGCGGGCAAGGGCCGCGAGGCGCGGGGCGTTTGCGAGCTGCACGGCGTTGTCTTGCTTCTCCGCGCGCTCCCCGAAGCCGTCGAGGATGCAGAGCACGATGGGGCGCGGTACGGGCGGTGTCATGAGGGCTCCTTGGGGGGCGCGGCGCGCTCGACGCGTTGGGAGGCGCGGTGCTGGACGGCCAGGCGCGCGAGCTCGTCGGCGCGCTCGTTGAGGGGCACGCCCGCGTGGCCCGGCACGTACACGAGGCGCACGGACGTGCGGTGGGCGAGCTGGCTTCGTAGGTTTGCGATCAGGGTCTGATTGGCCTTGGCGCGCCAGCCCTTTTGCAAGACGCCGATGGCGTATTGGCTGTCGGTGTGGACGTCCATCGCGCGGGTCACGTCGCTGACCTCTTCGAGGGCGCGGAGGATGGCCGTGAGCTCGGCGATGTTGTTCGTGCCTTCGCCCAAGAACTCGCTGCGCTCGACCCAGCGCTCACCGTCGGTGACCACCACGCCGAGGCCCGCGGGGCCTGGATTTCCCGAGCAAGCGCCGTCGGTGTAGGCGACCACGGCGCCCGGTCGCGGCGGCGCGACGCCCTCCTTCGCCTGCGCTTTTTTCGCTGCGTCCCGGGCCTTCGAGGAGGGACCAGAGGCCCTGCGCCGGACCTCTCCGCTCGGCGCGACCTCCATGCGCGGCGCTCGTTCAGCGTCGGCGCAGGTGTCGTCGGGCAACAGCGTTGCATCGACGATGCTGAGGTTGGCGAGGCTGGCTTGGTACGCGCGCCCGTCGTTCGGGCGGTAGCGCACCTCGACGCGACCCGCTGGCGCATGTAGCCCGCCCCGTTCGTTGGCGCGGGCGTACACCGTTTGACCCTTCAATTGCGCACGTACCCACGGCACAGGCCGGATTTCGCACAAGAACGGCGGCGCGGATAGGGGCCGTTGGAGGTTGGTGTTAGCTGCCCGCTCCATCCCCGGGCCGGGGTACCATGAGGGGCACTTCGCTATGGCTGTTTTGCGGTCCGAGATCCTCGTCACGGCGAGCTTCGTGGCATGCGCCCTGGGCTTGGGGTGTGGCCTCGACTGGACCGTCCCGGACCGCAACGCTGGACCCAGTGGGGGCGCCGGCGGCGCCGCGTCGGGACCCGTGAGCTCCGCTGAGAGCAGCGCATCGTCGTCCTCCGCCAGCACCGCCAACACCAGCACGAACAACGCGACGTCGTCTGCGACGACCTCGTCCAACGCGAGCTCGGGCAGCGGAGGAGGCCCCGTCGACTGCGAGTCCTTGGGCTCCTGCGAGGCGTGCGTGACCTGCGGCGAAGAGGGCCTGTGCAAGGGCGCGGTCGACGCTTGTTATGCCGATGTCGAGTGCAGTTACTTCGACGATTGTCAGTGGCAGTGTCCAGACATCCTGTGCGTCGACGATTGCGAGTACCAATACCCGAACGGCGCAAACCTCTGGTACGCGGCCGCCTACTGCATCAACTGCGATGCATGTCACGCGAGCTGCCCCGGTTCTTGCGAGAGTTTGTAACTGGTGAAACGGCCTCCGCCGCCCCCGCCGAAGGGGCAATTCAGTGAGCAAACGGCGCCCCTCCCGCGTCGCGCGGCGGCCCCGCGACCGGCGCCCCTCGGTGCCCTCGTGCGCGTGGTGGGCGCCAACGCGACGCCTAACGTTTACCGCCTGCGCGCGGGTCTGTGCGTGCTCGGCTCGGGGCCAGCCGCCGATGTGGTGATCGCCGAGCCCACCGTCTCGCGCACCCACGTCGAGCTTGGCCTCGTGCCCGAAGGCGTGAGCGTGCGCGACCTCGGCAGCCGCAACGGCACGTTTTATCAAGGCCAGCGCGTCGAGAAGATGGTGCTCGGCTTGGGCGGTCACATCCAGGTGGGAGCCACCACCGTGACCATCGAAGCCGATGCCGAAGGCCTCGACGAAATACCGCTTTTCGAAGGGGATTCTTACCAAGGCATGGTCGGCACCTCGCTCGTCATGCGGCGCCTGTTCGCGGTGTTGAAGCGCCTCGAAGGCTCCCTGGCGCGGGTGCT
>CAYLJT010000737.1:0-4404 GCA_964383995.1 uncultured Polyangiaceae bacterium | reverse complement strand
CCCCATACAGTCGCTACCATTGACGCTCAGCGGGCGGTCTGGATGGCGGGTCCAAGTTGCATCCGCCACGAGGTCGTCGGCGAGGTCTACAATCCAGAGCAGATGCAGCGAGTGGTCGCAGCCGTACAGGGCCGAACGGACGCTGTGATTCAGGCCTGGTTGCTCCCAGAGCCCCAGAACCCCCACGATCCAGGTGCCATCGTCGTGTGGGTTTTGAACGGCAAGGTGGGCTATCTGCCCCGCGAGCTGGCTTTTCAGTGGCGGCCCATCTTTGCTCGCTTCTTCGAACGATACGGCGCTCCCGTGGCTTGCCAGGCGCAGATCGAGCCCCCTTCCCACGCCAACCAGGGTTCCTTTGGGGTAGTTGTTTGGCTTCCAGCGTTACCAGCGTCCTCACCAACACCCTCGCAGCGCATCGCCTCCGCCGCGCCGCTACTTACTGCGCAGCCCGCTGCGGTCGCCGTAGCGCCGGCGCCGAATGCCACTTTGCCCGATGTCGAGCGCGTTCGCGCGGAGCTTGGAGCTGCCCAAGAGGCGCTCAGGGCGGCAACCCGGGACGCCGACGAGCTTGAGCGAATTCGGGCGGACATCGTGCGCGCCAGGGCCGAGCTCAAGGTGGTCGAACGGGAGCTCCGATCCGTCGAGGAGGCGCTTGACATCCAGTCCTTTGGCTTCTACACGCCGAAGTATGGGTTTGAGTCGTCGGCGCAATACACGGCCCGTCTCAAGGGGATCCGCGACGAGCAACAGGCCCTCATCAAGGAAGACAAGGCGGCGCCCTGCGACACAAAGTGGTCTGTTGGTGGCAGCGCGGCCGAAGGGAAGAAGATGATCCGCCAGCAGGCGAAGCTGATGCTGCGCGCCTTCAACGGCGAATGCGACGCCGCGATCGTCAAGGTCCGCTACGATAACGTTGTCACGCTGGAGCAGCGTCTGACCAAGGCCTACAACGACATCAACAAGCTGGGTGAGGTACAACGTGTATTTATCTCGCGTCGCTACTTCGACTTGAGGTTGGCGGAGCTGCACCTGGTGCATGAGCACCGCGAAAAGGTGCAGCAAGAAAAGGAAGAGCAGAAGCGCATCAAAGAGCAGATGCGCGAGGAGCAGAAGGCCCTCGAAGAGATCGAGCGCGCCAAGGCGGAGGCCGAGAAGGAAGAAGCCAAGTCCGCGGCTGCCCTTGACCGGGCCCGGGCCGAGCTTGCCGCTGCCGATGCGGCAGCGGCTGCCGAGGCCGCTAAGATGGAGGCGGCAGGTCAGGAGGCGAGCATCGCCGAGGCCGCGCGTGCTGCCACGGCAAAACAGCACGAAAGGCTGGAGGCCCTCGTAAACCGACTCGAGACCGACCTGAAGGACGCCATCGACCGAAAAGCAAAGGCGATTGCCCGCGCCCAACTTACCAAGTCAGGCCATGTCTACGTACTGTCAAACATCGGCTCTTTCGGCGAAGGCGTCTACAAGATCGGCATGACCAGGCGCCTCGAACCGCTCGAGCGCGTTGATGAGCTTGGGGATGCTTCCGTACCCTTCCCGTTTGACGTGCATGCCATTATCTACTCCGAGGACGCCCCAGGACTGGAAAATCGGTTACACAGGGCGTTTGCGGATCGCCGTGTCAATGTGGTGAACCAACGCAAGGAGTACTTCCGCGTCACGCTCGACGAGGTCCGAGACGCCGTCCACAAGCTCCACGGGCTGGTGACCTTTCTGCTCGTGCCCGAGGCGGAGGAGTACAGAAAAACACAGGCGGCGATCGGGGCACCGAAGCAGGCGCTTGCTCTTGGCGCCGCAGCGGAGGCTGAACCCCCAGCGCCCTCCGCGGACTGAGGGGGGGCGCAGGAGCGACTTCCTCAGGCAAGTTCGACACGTGCTACTACTGGACAGGTATTCGTGAATTCGCGTACGCTCCCGGTACCAAGGGGGATTCACGGCTTTTCAAGATATTCTTGCCGCGCACATCGATTGAATCCGCGTACGTACACCGCATGTGCGGGGACAGGAGGCGACCAAGCAGGCGAGGAGCGGCCCTACGAGGAGTCCGAGGTCCTGCAAGACCGTCCTCGCCACCATCCCAAGAGTGCGCTACCCTTCAGCCCGATGAACCTGAACGGCGCGCCCGCGTGGGGAGCCAGCTTTCGATCCGCGAAAGACTCGGCCGCGCTCGCAGAGAACGTGGACTACTGCTGGAGATTCTTCGTGGGAGAAGCCGAAGCGCAAAAGGCCGCGCGAAAGCTGGTCGCTATTCTCGAAGCCGAAGGTACGCCTTACGCGATCATCGGAGCTCTGGCCATGAACGAATACGGCCACCGCCGGGTCACCGTCGACGTCGATCTCGTCATGCGCGAAGACGATCTTCAGGGATTCAAGAGGCGATGGCTTGGCAAGGGGTACTCGGAGCGGGTCGTCGGCACTGGCAAGCTGCTCGACACCGACTTTGACGTCCACATCGATGTTCTCAGCACGGGCCGATTCCCGGGAGACGACAAGCCGAAGCCCATCGCCTTTCCGGACCCCACGACGATGGCGATCCGGGGAGCTCCGTTCGCGATGTTGCCGGTCGCCCGATGGATCGAGCTGAAGCTCGCATCCGGAATGGTCGCGAAGCATCGTTTGAAGGATCTCGCCGACGTGCAGGAGCTCATACGCAGTGGTCGTCTACCGCCCGAAGTGGCCGACGATCTCCACCCCTGGGTGCGCGGCAAATTCGACGAGCTGCGTCAGGCGGTCGAAGAGGCGAAGGCGTCCGATCCCTACTGATCGCGCGCTCGCGCTGCGGCGGTCCGGGACCGGTGGCGTCGCCACCCATAGGGCGGGGCTGGTGCCATCGGCAAAAGCAGCCTTTCGAGCGCCGCGGCCCGTTTGAGCCGCGGATACGCCGCCGCGCCCGGAGGAGGCACGGTAGGATTTCCTGAGCACATCGGAAGAAAACTCCCGGCTTTCCCGGAGGGACCCGTGGCTTCTGCGGGGCCCTCGGAGCCACCATGAAGCGGTTCTTACCGGCGGGCTCGGTCCTACCTTTCCTAGCCATCTTTCTCGCGGCGCTCGTTTTGTCTGAGACAGGAAGAGCGCAAACCGAAGCCGCCCCTCTGCCCGCAAGCAACGAAGCGCCCGGCCCCGCCGACCTTGCCGCGGCTCCTGGGCCCGCTCTGGCGCAAGACGTAGAGCTCGAGGCCGAGCGCTTGTTCGAGGAGGGCAATCGCGCCTACGACAAGGGTGATTTCACGGCGGCACGGGCATCCTACAAGGCCTCCTTTTCCCTGCGCCCGAGCTTCGAGGTGGCTGGCAATTGGGCCCAAGCCGACGAGAAGCAGGGACGCTTCGTCGAGGCCGCCGAGCACCTTTCGTACGCCCTTGTCCATGCCCCAAAAGACCTGCCCGAGGCGCAGCGCCTACCCATGCAAACCATGATGGCAGCGCTGAGGGATCGCATCGGCGTGGTTGCGCTTTCGGTGCCGACCGCGGGCGTCGCCGTGTTGGTGGATGGCGTCTTGGTAGGCACCGGGCCCTTCGAGGACGAGCTGTTTCGCGAGGCCGGGGCCTGGATTTCGATGGAGGCTCACCTGCCTGGCTGCCTGCCGGACGCCCAGCGAGAGAGGCTGGAGGCCGGGGAGCGCGTCGAGGCTCAATTGGCGCCTACCTGCCCCGATCCGACGCCCCACGTCGCGCCGACGGGCCCGCCCGTTGCGCCGACCGTGCGGACCCTCGCCACACCGCCACCGGCCCGAGCTGCCCCACCCATGCAAGACGGTGGTCCCGACGCCTTCGTTCTCGGAGCCGGTGCAGGCCTCGCCACGGCGGCCGTTGTTACCGGTCTTGGTCTTACCACCACCTCGCTCCAACACGAGGACGACGCCGACACCTTGGCGCACGAGCTCTTGCCCCTGGGTCCGTTGGCTTGCCAAAAGCGGCCCTCGGCCTGCGACGAGGTCGCCGCGTCGCGCCGAGCCAGCGACGTCGCCGCCAACGGCGCGGCGGTGGCTTATGCCCTCGCAGGGCTGCTCGCTGCTGGCACCGTCGGCTACGCGATTTGGTGGGAAGATTGGTTCGAAGCCCCGCCTCTTACCGTGCGCGTCGATCGGAGCTCCGTCGCTCTCACGTGGTCATCCGACCTTTGATTGCTAACGCAACATGGTCGGACTCGTGCGTGCGGCCCTAGCGACGGCTGCCGTTTCCCTTGCCGTTGGCGCTAGCGTCGCCGCCAAGCAGCACGTCGTTTTCGCGCTGGGCGACGCCCGCTCGGAGCAGCCACGCGTCGAGCGTCGTTGTGTTGCGCTCCGCTCGGATACGTGCCCGCGCCTTGGCCGAAACGCGCACGCCACGACCCCGAAGTACGAGCAGGATGGCTTCCGCCTTGCCCAGCGCCTCGCCCGTAGCCACGCCGACGACCTTGCCCTCTGCGATCCC
>CAYLJT010000736.1:2164-4414 GCA_964383995.1 uncultured Polyangiaceae bacterium | reverse complement strand
GTCGAGGCCGCTTGCGCCAGCGTCACGTCCGCCGAAACCACCTGGGCGAGCGCCGGAATGCTTGATACGTCGAATTGGTATAGGGTGCGCGTCACGTACGCGTTCGAGCTCACTCGGGCGGTCGGAGCCGTGCCGTAGTTGACGAGCTGCTGACCGCTGTTGACCCAGGTGTCCTGAACCGATCCACCCGTGGAGCGCTTGATCGTCGTGCAGATCGGCTGGATGCTCGGGGTGCCAGCGCACACGCCGGCCGAGCAGATGTCGCCGACGGTGTTGGGGTCGCCATCATCACAGGCCGCGCCAGAGGAAGACGTCGACGAGCAACCGGTGATCGGATCGCAAACGTCGGCCGTGCAGGGGTCGCCGTCGTCGCAACTGATCGAAGCGCAATCGATCGTCCCCGCGCAGACTCCGGCGTTGCAGATGTCGTTCGTGGTGGCGGGGTCGCCGTCGTCGCAGGCCGCCCCGGAAGACGACGTGTGCGTGCAGCCGAGGGAGGGGTCACAGGCGTCATTGGTGCAAGGATCAGCGTCGTCGCAGCCACCCGTACAGGTCGCAACGTAGCAGACCGTCAGGGAGGGCTGGGACGCGGCGATGTCCTCGGAGGCGCTGAGCGTGATCGAGCCTGCGGGGGCGGGCGCGGCGGCGAGCACCGCGACGCCGTAGTTCGGCAAGGAGCCATCGACCCAACCCTGCGCCACGGAGGCGAGCGAGAAGGTCAGGTTGGCCGGGCTGCCGTTGCCGATCGCGGGCGCGCTCGTGATGACAGCCGCGTCGTAGGCTCCGGCGAAGTTGACGTTGGTCACCGTGGCCTCGGCCCAGGAGGCCGTCACGCGGTGAATCTCCAGCGTCGGGCTGATGGTCGCGGCGCCTTGGCGGATGTTCATGCTCGCCGACAAGACTTGAACCGACGTGGGGATACTGGAGAGGTCGAAGCGGAAGAGCGAACGCGCGATCAGGCTGCTCGTCGCCACCTTGGTCGTGGTGGCCGATCCGAAGTTTGCGGCGGTCTGACCGCTGCTCACCCAAGAGTCCTGGACCGAGCCGCCGGTCGAACGCTTGATGGTCGTGCAAACGGGGACCGCGACGATGCCAGCACAGACACCGGCCGCTGAGCAGACATCGGCGATCGTGGCGGGATCGCCGTCGTCGCACGTGGCACCGGCCGTGGGCGTCGAGGTGCAGCCCGCGACGGGGTCGCACACATCGCTGGTGCACGGGTTGCCATCGTCACAGCTTCCGCAAGTGCCCGCGCCGGAGCAAACGCCCGCCGTGCAGACGTCGCCGTAGGTGTTGGGGTCGCCGTCGTCGCAGCTGGCTCCGGTGCCCGGCGCGTGAACGCAACCGTTGACCGGATCGCACGAGTCGTCGGTGCAAACGTCACCGTCGTCACAACCGCCCGCACACGGGATGTCGTAGCAGACGACCATTTGCGGGTGCTTGAAGGGCCCCTCTTCGGCGGAGCCGTACGTGACCGAGGAGTTGGGCCCCGGCGAGGCGGCGACAATCGCAAAGCCGTAGTTGGGCACGGCGCCGCTGATCCAGGACTGCACCAACCCGGTGAGCGTAAAGACCTGGGGGATAACGGCGGTCGTCGCGGGAGCGGTGAAGGATGTGGTGATGGTAGGATCGTAGTTGTCGAGGAAGTTGGAGAAGGTGACCGTGTTCTCGAGCCAGGGGCCGAGAATGCGGTGAATCTCCATGGTTTGGGCCGTCGTGTTCGCCGACTCCATCAACGTCAAGGTTGCGGAGGAAACGATGGCGTTGGAGGGGATCGAGGCGAAATCCCAGCGATAAAGAGCGCGCGCTTGCGTCGCGCCGGAGCTCACCTTGAGGCCGACCGAGGTGGCGTAGTTGGTGGTGGGATTAATGCTGTAGACCCACGAGTCGTTGACGGTAGCGCCTTGATCTCGTCGAAGCGTCACGCACGTGGTGGCAGCTTGGGCGGCGACGCCCACCTCTTCGCTCGACTCCGGCCCGTCGGAGGGCCCCGACGAGCAGCCTAGGGCTGCAAGCGAAGCGACCACCACACCTGCAAGGCCACGCACGTTCGCCCAAGTAATCGAGCTCGCGAGCCGAGCAGTGCATGAACGATTCGTCATCGATAGACCTCCTGAGAATACAACACTCGCCCAAAACATGGCCGAGCACAAGTCCTAATTTCGGATTCAAAGGGGATTTGCCGGTGCGAGGAGCCTTTTTGGGGTCCCTAGACGACGGTAGCCCTTCCTAGCTTCCTAGCTTCTTCCT
>CAYLJT010000736.1:0-2064 GCA_964383995.1 uncultured Polyangiaceae bacterium | reverse complement strand
GGCTTCTTCCTGGCTTCTTCCTGGCTTCTTCCTGGCTTCTTCCTGGCTTCTTCCTGGCTTCTTCCTAGCTGATTCTACCTGATTCCGTCGGCGATGAGGTGCACCAAGAAGCAGTATCGACGCTTTCGTGAGGCAATTAGCGATCTGGCATTGACGCTTTGCTTACGTCGCGCTGGAGCTTTGGGGCATAGCAGACTAAACCCTTCAAGGTATCACGCCCGGAAGCCTCGCGCCCGAACTTTCTCTTTCGCGGCCGCTTCGCTCGGATCTTCCGCCCCCTCCCCGACCCCGCCGCAATTGCTTGCGCCTTGACGAGCCTCGGTCAACCGCGCTCTTCTCTGATGGAATGCCGAAACCGAGCGCCGGAATCCTTCTTTTTCGTCGGACGCGGGGTGCCGTCGAGGTGCTCTTGGTTCACCCCGGAGGGCCGTTGTGGGCGAAGAAGGACGAGCACGCCTGGTCGATTCCCAAGGGCGAGCTCGATGCGGACGAAGATCCGCTGAGGGCGGCCCTGCGCGAGCTCGCCGAAGAGACGGGGTGGACGGTCGAAGGTGCAGCGCAGCGGCTAACGCCGCGCAAGCAGGCCAGCGGCAAGCTGGTGTACGCCTGGGCGGTGGAGGCCGACTTCGACCCTGGGACCCTGAGGAGCAACACCTTCACCATGGAATGGCCGCCTAAATCGGGCCGAAAGCAGGCATTTCCGGAGGTGGATCGGGGTGAGTGGTTTGGTTTGGAAGCGGCACGGACGAAGATGCACCGAGGTCAAGAGGGCTTTTTGGACGAGCTCATGACGCTCTTGAGCGCCTCCCAGCCGTGAGTCACGGGGCGGTTTTGGTCGCGTCGTAGTCCATTGCGGCCCGACGGGCGTGCCCAAACCGCGGCCTGCGGGGGAGCGGCCGAGCGTCCGGGAACCCGTGCGCGGTGTGCGTGTCGGAATCCTGCTTCCAAAGGAGGTCCGATATGTACGAAGCGTTTCATCTGGGCGGCTGGGGGATGTATCCGACGACGGTGTTCGGGATCTTGTGGATAGGGGCAGCACTGCGCTACGCGGTCGGCCCCGAGAAGCGGTTCGTGCCGCTGCAAATCAGCCTCGGAATCATGACGCTCTTGGCCGGGACGCTGGGCTTCGTCACGGGCCTCATCACATCGCTGGTTCACTTGGGGGAGGTCGGACCGGACGAAAAATGGATTTCGCTCATCGGCCTCGGGGAGTCGTTGGTGAACATCGCCCACGCCCTCGCGCTCGGTGTGGTTGCGACGCTGGCTGCCTCGGTGGGCGCGCTGCGGTTGGCGCGCGGGCTGCGCTCCGAGGGCACGGCGTCGGCACACAGTTAGAATTGCGAGCCTGGCGCCGATCGAGGCGACCCGGCGGCCTTGACGACCGAAGGACGCTTCGCGCTGGTGCGCCTCCCGGAGGTACCTTCAACCTGGGTGCGTCCTCCCACCTTCACCTGGGTCGAGCACTTCGCTCTGAGAACCAGGCCTCGACGGGTCTGGGCCCGACATCAACCTGGGTCGGTCGGGCCCAGCCTCAACCTGGGCCGGGGACCGTCACGCCCTTGACGTTGGGCGAGTCTGGCGGTCTCATCGCCGCGTGCTCGGCCTCCGAGCGGATACCTTCCAATTGCGCTACCGGCTTCTGTCGTGGCTCGTCGGCGCGGCGGCGCTGGCGTTGGCGCACCCCGCCCACGCGGATGGACCGCGGCGCCTGGAGCTGACGTGGACGGCGCCCGCCGCCTGCCCCACCCAGGCCGAGGTCACCGCTGCCGTGGAGCGCTTGTTGGCCAACGCGCCGCGCTCCAGCGAGCCGCTTCGGTCCTCAACCCGGGTCGACGCAGACGGCTCCGGGTTCACGGCGCAAATTGCCGTCCGCGATGGCGACCACGAGCGCCTGCGCACGCTGCACGGCGACACCTGCAAGGCCGTCGCAGATGCCACCGCCGTCGTGCTCGCGCTCGCGATCGACCCCAACGCGCTCATCGACACACCTGCCCCCCCCCCCCCCCCCGTGGCCCCCCGTGCAAACGACCCCGCCGCCCCCCCCCCCCCCCCCCCCCCCCCGGC
>CAYLJT010000735.1:0-4419 GCA_964383995.1 uncultured Polyangiaceae bacterium | reverse complement strand
TGTGCATGGCCGTCCATTGATGGGGTGGATCGTCTTCCAAGCAGGCCGAATCGAGGTGGTAAGGCGCCACGTCGACACCGTTGTCGTCGGGGTTGACATACCCCTCGGGGGGCCCCTCCGCCTCGGGCTGCCCAGCCTTGGCGAGGCCCCCGAAATAGTGATCGAACGAGCGGTTCTCCTGCATTACCACCACGAGGTGCGTGATAGGCATTTGCGCGCGATCCGCAGCGGTAAATCCGAGGGTCTCCTCGACGTGAGCCCCAGCGGCAAATTGGCAGGTCGCGCGGGTGGCTTCCAGGGTGTCGGGCGCGGGATCCGAGGGACACGTCATGCTGCCCCCGGAACCGCCCATGCCGCCCATGCCGCCCTTGCCTCCCTCGCCTCCGCTCGAGGTGGCGCCCGCAGGGGACGTGGCCGCGTCTTCGTCGCTGCAGGCGACGCCCGCCAAACCGAGGCACAACAGCCCAGCGACACCGAGGCCCTTCAAAGACACCATGCTCGTGCCCTACCAGACCGGCACCCAGACCGCAATCATCGGCCGTAGAGCCGACGTCACGGCAAAACAACTTGGACGGCGGGCGCTCCCAAGCGCTAAGCTACCCCATGCTCCTCGCCATCGCCCGCGCCCCTGGCGCTCCCGACGCCGTTGCCCGAGGTGCAGCAGCCGTTGGCATGGCGGCCGCCGATTTCGGCTACCGTCTGCGCGGCATGCTACCCCGTGGCATGTTGAACGACCCGGACCCTGAGCGCATCGCTGTGGCCGCGGCGCGCCTGGAACAAGCGGGCTTCATCGCCCTGACCTGCGACCCGAACACCCTCCCCGCCGACGATGGCCGCATCGTCATTCGCACCCTGAACCTCAGCGCGGGCGGCTTTACCGCCGTGGATCGAAGAGGGGTCGAGCACCGCATCCCAGCGGGTGGCGTCGCGCTTTTCCAAAAGGGTACGCGGGTGACCACGACGACCGAGACAGAGCAGACCACGGAGCGAAACTTCTCCCTGGGAAGGGCGGCCCTGAGCGGCGGGCTGATCCTGACCAAGAAGGTCGAGAAGACGACCACGCACACGTCCACCGCCCACGACACGTTCATCGTCATCAACAGGGTCGACGGCCCGGACGTGATCCTCTACGAAAAGCGCACAGACTATCGCTTCTTGGGGGCCGCGCTGCAGCCCGCTAGCAACGCCAACCTCATGAAGACGTTGGCCACGCTCCGGGCCCTGGCGCCCGCGGCGCCTTTCGACGATCGGGTGGGAAGACCAGGCTTCGTAACAGGGCAGCTCGCCACCCGCGCCGACCCGGTGGACCTCGCGCTGCACCTCGTGCGCCTCGCGGTCGAACGCGGCGTCTAGCATTTTCCCACGCGAAAGCGCAGGTTTCGGGTTGTTCTGGACATCGAAGGACGCCTTCGATAAGCCGGAGCCTCCCGTTGCCGTTCCGGTATGGAGTGTCGCATGCCTACGCCCCTCGTCGAGTGTGTCCCGAATTTTTCCGAAGGGCGCGACGCGTCCAAAATCAAACAAATTACCGACGCCATCGTGGCCTCGGGCGGGGTCGATCTCCTCAACGTCGAGCCCGGCGCCGACACGAATCGCACGGTGGTCACCTTCGTTGGACCACCAGAACAGGTCTTGACCGCCGCGTTCGCGGGCATCGCCAAGGCCGCCGAGCTCATCGACATGGCCGTGCACTCCGGCGCCCACCCGCGCATGGGCGCGACCGACGTCTGCCCATTTGTCCCGGTCGAAGGCGTCACCATGGAAGAATGCGCCGCGCTGGCGCGGCGCTTGGGAGAGCGGGTCGGCAACGAGCTTTCCATACCTGTCTACCTGTACGAAGCCGCGGCGAGCCGCCCCGAGCGCAAGAGCCTGTCCGAGATCCGCCGAGGTGAGTACGAGGGCCTCGAAAAGAAGCTCGCCGACGCGCGTTGGGCCCCGGATTTCGGTCCCACCCAGTTCAACGCCAAGACCGGCGCCACCGTCATCGGCGCCCGGCCCTTCCTGATTGCGTACAACATCAACCTGGCTTCCACCGACAAGGCCCACGCGGCCGACATCGCCTTCGCGCTGCGCGAGCGCGGACGCATGGCGCGCAGCGGAAACACGGCCCCCTACTACTTTCGAGGCAAGAAGGTCTTCTACGCCGAGGGCGCATTCCCCTGCGGAAACTGCGACTTCGTGGCCTCCAACTACGAAGCCGTGCGCGCCCACTGCGACGACCAACACGGCTACTCCCTCGACAAGCTGCTGCAAAACAACGATCTGAGCCCGCCCAACGTGGTGGGCAAACCGGTCTACCGTCCGGGTCTCTTTGCCGAGTGCAAGGCCATCGGGTGGTACGTCGACGACTACCAACGCGCGCAAATCTCCATCAACCTGACCGACTACACCGTCACCTCCACCCACCATGTCATGGAAGCCGCGCGACGCCTGGCCGGCGAGCGGGGGCTCGTGGTGACAGGCAGTGAGATCGTGGGCGTCGTGCCCTTTCAAGCGCTCTTGGAGACGGGCTATTATTACCTCCAGAAGCAAGGTCGCTCCATGGGTCAACCGCTGACCGATGTGCTGCGAACGGCGGTCATGGCCCTGGGCCTGAACGACGTGGCGCCCTTCGATATCGAAAAGAAGGTGCTGGGGCTGCCGAAAGCACGCGAAAAGGCTTTGATTTCCCGCACCTTGACGAGCTTCACCGACGAAGTGTCGAGGGACTCCCCTGCCCCCGGCGGCGGCTCGGTGGCGGCGCTGGCGGGGGCCCTGGGCGCAGCGCTGGCGTCCATGGTAGCCAACCTGACGCAGGGCAAGGAGGGCTCCGAGGCGAAAGACGACGAGCTTGGTGAGATCGCGCGGCAAGCGCAGGATCTGAAGGGCCAGCTCATGGTGGCCGTCGACGCCGACTCCGACGCATTCTCCGGGTTCATGACGGCCCTGCGCATGCCCCAGACAACCCCCGAACAAAAGGCCGTGCGAGCGCAGAAGATGCAGGAAGGTCTGCGACAAGCCATCGACGTGCCGTGGCAGACGGCGGTGGCAAGCCTCAGCGCCATGCGTCTGGCGCGCAGGGTCGCCGAAATAGGTAACCCGGCGTCGTTGTCGGACGGCGCAGTGGGCGTGCAAATCGCCTACGCGGGGGTGCGTGGTGGGCTGTGGAACGTGCTCGTCAACCTGAAGGACATCACCGATCCGGCCTACGTGAACGACAAGCGCGCCGCGTGCGAGGCGCTCCTCGAAGAAGCGCGAACCTTGGCGGACACCACCGGTGCCGACATCGATGCGCGGATGGTGGGGATGCTGAGAAAGGGGTAAGGTGCCGAAGACACGAGGGGAGCGTTCCGAGGGGCCCCGACGAAGCAGGGTGGTGTCGATCTTCAAAAAAATCGTGGACGCTAGCAACTGCGGGCCGCTGCTGTCGATGAAGGGTTAGGCACCTCGGTTTCTCAACCCGGGGGCCCCGGGAAAGACATGGCGGTAACCCAACGAAAAGACATCGACCTGATTCTTCGTCACCTGGGTCAACGGGCTCCGGAGCAGCTTGCCCGGGCGTTTCTGCCTGACGCAACCGACTTGCGGGTGGAGGGCCTGGCGGAAACCCAGTTTGCGCAGCGGCAACGGCGCCTCGATCGCTCCCTCAACCTGTGGCTCGACAATCGCCGCAGCTTGTTGCACCTGGAATGGCAGACCCGCATGCACTGGAACATGCCGGCGAGGATCTTCGAGTACCAATCGCTTTCGACCCTCGCGCAACCGAAAAAGAGAGGCCAAGAACCGGTGACGATTCAAAGCATCGTCGTGCTCTTGGCGGGTCGCGAGGCCCCTTGGCCAAGAGAGGGTGAATACCGCATTTCACCCGCGAGCGCCCCGTTTTCAGGGACGCGCTTTCGGATTGATGCCGTGTATCAGCGCAGCGTGGACGAGCTTGTGGCGAGGGGCCCGATGGGCTGGCTCCTCGCACCGCTGGCGCGGGATGCGACCCCGGCGGCCGTGAAACATGTCGTCAAGACCATGCAGAAAGACGCGCCCGAGGGGAGCTACGAGGACCTCGCCGCGTCGATGGCCGTGATCGCCGAGGTGGATGGTCGCAAACGGGGATTTCGTGGTATCTTGCAGGCACTGTTCGGAGAAAAAGTCATCATGCAGAACTGGATCTATCAGCGCGGTCTCTCCGAAGGCATCGAAAAAGGCATCGAAAAAGGCATCGAGAAAGGCATCGAGAAAGGCATCGAGAAGGGCATCGAAAAGGGAACGATGCAGGGCGTCGAGCGGGGCTTGGGACCCCTTGCGCACCTCCTCGAGCGCCGCCTCGAACGCGCCCTCACCGACCGCGAGCGCCGCACCTTGCTAGCTCGCTTTTCTTCCCTCGGCCCCGACGCTCTCGGCGATGTTGTCCTCGACCTAGCCAAGGTCGAGCTGGAGCGCTGGTTG